>JACQDU010000266.1 GCA_016200955.1 bacterium | reverse complement strand
TCGGTCGCGACGGCGGTCTTCCCCGAGCTCTCTCGCCTGGTCGTGCGCGGGGACCGGAGAGCCTTCGACCGGACGACGGACGAGGCCATGGGGGCGTCGTTCTTCATCGCCCTCCCGTGCGCGGTCGGGCTCGCCGTCCTCGCGGAGCCGATCGTGCGCGTCCTGTTCGAGCGAGGAGAGTTCGACCACGCCGCGACCCTGCGCACGGCGCGCGTCGTGCTCGCGTTCTCGGGCGCCGTCGCCGCGGGCTGCGTCGTCCCGACGATCGCCCGCTCCTTCTACGCCGAGCAGGACATGAAGACTCCCGTGCGCGTGAGCGTGATCGCCGTCCTCGCGAACTGCGCGCTCAACCTCGCTCTCGTGGGGCCGCTCAAGGAGGCCGGGATCGCGCTCGCGACGACGATCTCGCAGGTGGGCCAGCTCGTCTTCCTGTACGGGATCCACGCGAGCCGGAGGAGAGCTCGGGGCGGCGAGGGGCGGAGCGGCCTCGTCGTCCTGGCGCTCGCTCGATCGGTCGGCCTCTCCCTCGCGCTCGCCGTCGCGGCTCTCTCGGTGCACGAGGGAGCGCGGCGAGCTCTCGGCGCGGCGTTCGAGGCTCACGGCTCCTTCCGCGCGCTCGCGCTCGCTCTCGCGATCGGCGCCGGAGCCGCGGCTTACCTCGGCCTCGCCTGGCTCACGGGAGCGCCCGAGCTCGATGCGCTCCTTCTTGTGAGGAGAGGGCGACGGAACGACTAGAACGCAAAGGCGCAAAGGCGCAAAGAGAATCAGAAGAAACGAGACGCAAGGACCTGAATGGCGGGATGTGCGGTGAGACTCGAGCAAGCCGCGCCCATGGTGAGAGCCTCTTGCGTCTTCGCGTCTTCGCGTCTTCGCGTCTAAGATCGAGCTCATGAGCGCTCGTGCTCTCTGGCTGGTTCTGGCGCTGCCGGCGACCGCCGGGCTCCTTCTTTTCTTGCATGAAGGAAAGGCGAGCGCCGATGACCCGGCGCCGAAGCCGAGGCTCAAGATCGAGCGCGTCTTCCCCGAGCTCTCCTTCGACAAGCCCACGCACCTCACGGGCTCGGGCGACAAGTCCGGGCGCCTGTTCGTCTGCGAGCAGAAGGGGACGATCTGGGTCGTCGAGCCGGGAAAGAACGGCGAGAAGGCGACGAAGTCCGTCTACCTCGACATCACCGATCGAACGCGCACGCGAGACAACGAGGAAGGTCTCCTCTCCGTGGCCTTCCATCCCAAGTTCAAGGAGAACGGCAAGCTGTTCGTCGCGTACTCGACGGGCAAGAAGTACTGGCAGAGCACCTACAAGGGCGACCGGAAGGACGCGGTCCGCACGCGCGTGAGCCGCTTCCAGGCCACGTCGTCGGCGGCCGCCAGCGTCGAGGCATCGACCGAGAAGGTCGTGATCGACGGCGACAAGCCGTGGGGCAACCACAACGGGGGTCAGCTCGCCTTCGGCCCGGACGGCTTCCTCTACTTCGGCCTCGGAGACGGCGGCGCGGGCGGCGACCCCGAGGGGAACGGGCAGGACCTCTCGCGCCTCCTCGGGAAGATCCACCGGCTCGACGTGGACAAGGCCGAGCCCTACGCGATCCCTCCCACGAACCCTTTCGTGAAGGTCGAGGGAGCTCGCCCCGAGATCTGGTGCTACGGCGTCCGGAACCCGTGGCGCTTCTCCTTCGACCGGAAGACGGGGAAGCTCTGGGTGGGAGACGTCGGGCAAGACAAGTACGAGTGCATAAGGAAAGTCGAGCGAGGCTCGAACCACGGCTGGAGCATCTGGGAGGCCGCCCACCCCTACAAGCGTCCGGGGAAGCCGCAGACGGCGCGCGATCCGGTGACCATGCCGGTCCACGAGTACGACCGGAAGGACGGAGCTTGCGTGATCGGCGGCTTCGTCTACCGCGGCGACCGCCTGCGCTCGCTCCAGGGGATCTACTTCTTCGCCGACTACGCGACCGGCCACTTCTTCGGCCTCCGGGAGACGGGGAAGGAGCCCGACGTGTGGCGGGTCGTCGAGAAGAGCAAGAAGGCTCCCTCGAGCTTCGGCGAGGGAGACGACGCCGAGCTCTACTTCGTCTCCCACGAGGCGGAGACGGGCGGGATCTACAGATTTCAGCTCGGCGATTGAGTGCGCATGCCGGTCCCCGGCGCGCTCAGACGATCGGCCAGCGCGGCCGATGGAGGGATTGAACATGGATCATTGAAGATCGAAGGCGACGGATGCCGCCGGCGAACCGGAAACGGCACCGTCGTCCCGAGGCGTTAGAATCCCGGCGGTGCTCGAGACCTACAAGAACCTCGCCCTCGATCCCTTCCAGCGAGAGGCCCTCGACGCGATCTCCAAGGGAGAGAGCGTGATCGTCGCCGCCCCGACCGGCGCGGGGAAGACGCTCATAGCCGAGTACGCGATCGAGAAGGCTCTCAGAGAGGGCCGGCGCGTGATCTACACGGCGCCGATCAAGGCCCTCTCGAACCAGAAGTTCCGCGACTTCTCCGCGAGCCACCCGGGCGACGTGGGGATCACGACGGGAGACGTCGCGATCAACCCGACCGCTCCCGCGACGATCATGACGACGGAGATCTTCAGGAACACGATCTTCGACGCGCCCGAGCGCTTGAAGGACGTCGCGACCGTGATCTTCGACGAGATCCACTACATGGACGACCCCGAGCGCGGGACCGTCTGGGAGGAGTCGCTCATCTTCGCTCCTCCGGAGATCAAGGTCGTGGCGCTCTCCGCGACGATCTCGAACCTCTCCGAGTTCGCGGAGTGGCTGAGAGAGGTGAGAGGAGGAGCCGTCCGCGTCGTCCTCGAGCGCGAGCGCCCCGTCCCTCTCTCGGTCTTCGCCGCCACGCCCGAGCACGGGATCGTTCCGTGGGAGAAGCTCCGCTCCGTTCGTGAGCGCGCGCGCAGCTTCCGCCGGCGCCGCACCGACGACCGCCCCGAGCGCGGCGAGTCCCTCGCCCGCTACTTCGAGCGCCTGCACCACGAGCTCGTCCACCAGGTCTCGGCGCGGCGCGACCTCCCGCTCCTGTTCTTCCTGTTCTCCCGCGACGCGTGCGAGCGGCTCGCGGTCTCCTGCTCGCACACGGACTTCTTCTTCGGCAACGCCGAGCGCCGGAGGCTCGCGCAGGACGACCTCTGGGAGCTGCTCAAGGCCTACGACCTCGACCCGGGAGACCCGGACGTCTCGCGGCTCCACAGGCTCGTCTCGAAGGGGATCGCTTACCACCACGCCGGGCTGCTCCCGGCGATCAAGGAGGTCGTCGAGATCCTCTTCCAGGACGGGCACGTCCGCCTCCTGTGCGCGACGGAGACCTTCGCGCTCGGCGTGAACATGCCGGCGCGCGCCGTCGCCTTCGAGGGCTTGCGAAAATTCAACGGCGTCACGCGCGTCCCGCTCAAGACGCGCGAGTTCCAGCAGATGGCCGGCCGCGCGGGCCGCCGCGGGATCGACACGCACGGCCACGTCTACGCGACGGTCGATCCCGAGCGCGACGACCCTCACGTGCTCGAGACCCTCGTCAAGGGAGAGGTCGAGCCGATCGAGAGCCAGTTCAACCTCTCCTACGCGACCTTGCTCAACCTCTACTCGCGCCTCGGCGACCGGATCTTCGAGGCCTGCGCGCGGAGCTTCGCGAGCTTCCGGTCACGAAAGAAGGAGCGAGAGGCGGAGGCTTCAGGCGCTCCTCCCAAGAGGCGACGCCACGAGCACGAGGAAAGCCACGACCCGCCGCCGCGCGAGGATGCTCGCTTCCTGAGCAAGCGGGAGAAGAACAAACGGAAGGGCGGCGGCGGCCGCCGCTCCCGTCCCGGGAGGGCCGAGCGCGCCTCTCGCCGCGAGGGGAGAGAGCAGGACTTCGGCTTCGGAGACGACCCGCGAGAGACCGCGCCGCCGCGCCCCGCCGGGCACGTCTCCCGTTACGACGACATGGTCGAGCAGGTCGAGCGAAAGCTCCAGCTCCTACGAGACCTGGGCTACCTCGAGGGCCGCGAGCTGACGAAGAAGGGCCGCTTCGCCTCCCGCGTCTACGGCCACGAGCTCGAGACGACGGAGCTCGTCTTCGAGGGCGTCTTCGACAGGCTCGACGCCGCGCGGACCGCCGTCGTCGCCGCCGCGATCGTCCACGAGAGCCGCCGCGAGAGCGAGATGGGCGGCGTGGACCCGAGGCGCGCGCTCGGCGAGGCGTGGCGCACCTCCGCGCGGATCGTGAAGTCGATCCACGAGCGCGAGCTCGCGCTCCGCGTGAGATATCCCGTCAAGCTCCTCGACTGGAAGCTCACGGGAGTCGTCTGGGCCTGGGCCTCGGGCGAGGAGTTCCCGAAGCTCCGGGACCTCACCGACGCCTCGGACGGAGACATCGTCCGGAGCCTGAGGCAAGCGATCCAGCTCATGCGCCTCTGCTCGCAGCCTCTCGCGGAGCTCGCTCGCGGGGACCTCGTGAGCCGCTTCCAGGGAGCTCTCCGCGCGATCAAGCGAGGGCTGGTGGACGCCGAGTGGCAGCTCCGCCGCGCCGCCGAGCTCGAGGCCGAGCGGCTTGAGGAGATGAAGCGCGGCGTCACTCACAGCGCTCCCGTGGAGCGGCCGGCGAACGGTGAAGGCCCGGCTGCGACGGGTTGAGAGAGCTGCGCGAGCTCAGCCCCGGTCGCTCATGAAGACGGCGAGGCCGCCCAGCAGCGCGACCGGGAGAGCGATCCCGATCGCGACGCCCAGGTGAGCGCCGAAGACGACGTAGATCGGCCCGCCGACGCCGGCCAAGAAGAGGAGGCCGTAGGCGACGGCGTCCTTGAGCGCCTTCCGGGAGCCAGCGGACGTTCGCTCGATGCGCTCGGTCTTCGCCTTCTTGGGGGGAGCCGAACGCCTCCTGGTCCCCGAGTCGCTCTGCTTCTCGGGGGCCGGCTTCGGCGCGACGACGGGCCGCATCGCGACCTTGCCGGCGTGGATGTTGACCGCCGCGCGGCAGCTCGCGCAGAGGAGCTCGCTCTCGACGTAAGCGGCGTGGAGCTCGTCTCGCGGGATCCTCAGGTTGCATCGGACGCAGACGTAGACGCGCTCGGAGCTGCTCTCGTCGGGGGAC
>JACQDU010000236.1 GCA_016200955.1 bacterium | reverse complement strand
GCCGCTCCCGCGGATGTTCTCGGGGCTCTCGCGCTCGCGGCGCACGAGGATCCTCGAGTGGCTCGAGCACCACAGGCTCTATCCCCTCCGCTCGGCTTACTACGCGCTCAAGCTCCTCGCGTTCCTCTTCTGGGGAGAGCACGAGGCGGTCCTCCGCGCGACGGGCTGGGGAGCTCATTGCACGTGAGACCGGCCGGAGTCATCCCCGGGAGCGAGGTCGCACGCGACGCCTCGCTCGAGGCGGACGCCTGCGTGATCGGCTCCGGCGCCGCGGGAGGAGTCGTCGCGAAGGAGCTCGCCGAGGCCGGCCTCTCGGTCGTCGTGCTGGAAGAAGGCGGCTGGTTCGACAAGGACGACTACGGCCACTTCCCTCCGAGCGAGACCTTCCGCCGCGTCTATCGTGACGGGGGAACGACGATCGCTCTCGGGGGGATCGGCTCTCCCTCGATCGCTCTCCCGCTCGGGCGAGCGGTCGGCGGCTCGACCGTCGTGAACGGCGGGGTCTGCTTCCGCACTCCTCGCGACGTCCTCGAGGACTGGCAGCGCGCGGGGCTTCCCTACGATCTCGACGAGATCGATCACGCCTTCGAGCGCGTGGAAGACGTCCTGGAAGTGAGACCCATGCGCGAGGAGGTCCTCGGAGGGAACTCCCGCGCTTTCCGCGAGGGCTGCCGCCGTCTCGGGCTCCACGTGGACGTCATGAAGCGGAACACGCCTCGCTGCGACGGGTGCTGCCGGTGCATCTTCGGCTGCCCCGACGACCGGAAGAACGCGATCCACCTGACTTACATCCCGCGAGCCCTCGAGAGGGGAGCGCGCGTCCACGCCGAGTGCCGGGCCGAGGAGATCCTCATCGAGCGAGGCCGCGCCGCCGGCGTCCGAGCGAGCGTCGTGGATGCGAAGGGAGACCGCCGCGCGAGCCTCGTCGTGCGAGCGCGCGCCGTCGTCCTCGCCGCGGGAGCGATCCACACGCCTCTCCTCCTCGGGCGACAACGCCTCGGCGGGCCGAGCGGCGCTCTCGGGAGGAACCTCGCGATCCACCCGTCGTGCCGGGTGCTCGCGGAGTTCGACGAGCCGATCGACGGACACAAGGGAGCGTTCCAGGGTCTCTTCTCGTCCGCGCTCGACGCGATCGGGATCAAGATGAACGGGATCTTCCTGCCGCCCGGGATCCTCGGCTCGACGCTCCCCTTCGTGGGAGGGCGCGCGCGCGCGGCGCTCGCTCGCTACCGCCACTACGGCGCCTTCGGCGTCATGGTCTCGGACGAGTCGGTTGGTCGCGTCCGCGCGACGCCGTTCGGGCCGGCGATCACTTACTCGATCGACCCCGGCGACGTGGTCGCGCTCGCGCGCGGCGTGCAGGCGGCGGCGCGCGTCTGGTTCGCCGCGGGAGCGAAGCGCGTCTTCCCCGCGCTGCGCGGCCTCCCGATCCTCGAGAGCGAGCGCGACCTCGCGCGGATCGTCCCCGGGCGCGTCCGGGCGACGGACATCGAGCTCGCGGCGTTCCATCCCATGGGGACCTGCCGCATGAGCCCCGACCCGAGGAGAGGCGTCGTGCGCCCCGACTTCCAGCACCACTCGGTGGACGGGCTCTACTTGCCCGATGCGAGCTGGTTCCCTTCCAGCCTGCGCGTGAATCCGCAGATCACGATCATGGCCTTCGCGACCCTCGCTGCGCGGGAGATCGCGCGCTCCCTCGGCGCGGACGTCTCGCTCGGCTCCCTCGCGCTCGCGAGCCGGTAGATGACAGGGCGTGACGATGAACGCTCGGCGCGGTGTCGGGAACGCGAAGACGCGAAGATGTGAAGACGCGAAGGGCTCGGCCGGCGACACCGAGCTTCTTCTTCCGGACGTTCTTTGCGCCTTCGCGCCTTGCGCCCTCGTGTTCTCTCGCGGGTCGGGACGGGAGACCGTGCCGAATCGCGCCCTTTCATTTAGGAGCACTTGGGAGCGGGGCCGCGCGCGGGGAGGGGGTTGCTCGCTTGGAAGGTGCGAGAGCGATTCCCCGCGAGGTGCTTGACTCCTCCCGCGTCTTCGGCTCGAATGCCCGCCCGTTTCGCTCGTCGTCGCCCGCCCGCGTGGCCAGTCCGCGCGGGCCGACGCCCCGGAAGGGGCCGACCGTGGGTGGCGAGGCCGGGAGCGCGCCGAGCGCTCTCTCGCTTCGTTTTCTCCCGCGGAAGCATTCGCCTCGGCGAATGCGGTGGTGACGCTGCGTTCGAGCCGTGAGGGACCGCGGGAAATGAGCCGTCTCGCAGCGATCGTGCTGGCCGCCGGGAAGAGCAAGCGGATGAACTCCGCGCTCCCGAAGGTGCTCCATCCCATCCTCGGCATGCCTCTCGTCTGCCACGTCCTCGAAGCGGCCGTCGCCGCGGGAGTCCGGCGGATCGTCGTCGTCGCGAGCGTCGAGAACCGCTCTGCCCTCGAGGCGGCGCTCCGCGAGTGGCACGACGAGCGCGCGCGCCGGACGGCGCCCTCCCTGACGACCTTCTCGGTCGACGTCGTCGTGCAAGAAGTCCAGAGAGGAACGGCCGACGCCGTCCTCTCCGCGCGAGCGCGCCTCCAGGGATTCGACGGCACGGCCGTCGTCCTCTGCGGCGACGCTCCCTGCGTGAGCGCGAGCTCGATCGAGGCGCTCCTCTCGGAGCACCGCTCGAAGGGCGCCGAGATCTCGGTCCTCTCGGGTGAGCTCGACGACCCCGGGGGCTACGGCCGGATCGTGAGAGGGAGCGGCGCCGCGATCACGCGCATCGTCGAGGAGAAGGACGCGACTCCCGACGAGCGAAGGATCCGCGAGATCAACTCCGGGATCATCGCCCTCGAGGTCCCGCTCGCCTGGTCTCTCCTCGAGAACGTCGCTCCTTCCAAGGAGACCGACGAGCTCTACCTGACCGAGGCCGTCTCGCTCGCCTCGCGAGAGGGCCGGAAGGCGCTCGCCGTCATGGCGGCCGTGCCCGAGGACGTGCTCGGCGTCAACGACCGCGCCCAGCTCGCTCACGTGACGGCCGTGATCCGCCGGCGCGTGAACCTCGCTCACATGAAGGCGGGCGTCACGCTCGTCGATCCCGACACGGTCTTCATCGACCCGCGGGCGAGGATCGGGCGAGACACTCTCATCATGCCCTTCGTCGTCATCGAGGGGCCGTGCGTGATCGGCTCGGGCGTCCGGCTCGGGCCCTTCGCTCACGTTCGCGGCGGGTCGGTCCTGGGAGACGGCGGAGCCGTCGGGAACTTCGTGGAAGTCGTGCGGACCAGGATGGGCTCGTCCTCGCGAGCGCTCCACCTCGCTTATCTCGGCGACGCGACGGTGGGAGAGGGGACGAACGTCGGCGCCGGGACGATCTTCGCGAACTACGACGGCAAGGACAAGCACCCCACCTCCGTGGGAGCGAAGGTCTCGCTCGGCGCCGGGACCGTCCTCGTCGCTCCCTGCTCGGTCGGCGACTCCGCGCGCACCGGAGCGGGCGCCGTCGTGCTCGCGCGCGAGAGCGTCCCCGCGGGCGAGACGTGGGTCGGCGTCCCGGCCAGGAAAAACGCCGCCCGCAGGGCATCCCTCGGAGAAGATAAGGGAGGTGAGGTGCCGCATGGGACCCGATAGCCCCCTCCTCGTCTTCTCCGGGAAGTCGAACCGGCCGCTCGCGGAGCGGATCTGCAGCTATCTGGGAATCCCGCTCGGGGACGCTCTCGTGGACCGCTTCCCCGACGGGGAGACGCAGATCAAGATCCAGGCCGACGTGCGCGGAGCGGACGTCTTCCTGGTCCAGTCCACGTGCCCTCCCGTGAACGACCACCTGATGGAGCTGCTCATCATGATCGACGCGCTCAAGCGCGCGTCGGCGGCTCGCATCACGGCGGTGATCCCTTACTTCGGCTACGCGAGGCAGGACCGCAAGGACGAGGGGCGCGTCCCGATCTCCGCGAAGCTCGTCGCGAACCTGATCCAGGCGTCGGGAGCGAACCGGGTCCTCACGATCGACCTCCACGCGGCGCAGATCCAGGGCTTCTTCGACGTGCCCCTCGACCACCTCTACGCGATCCGCGTCTTCGCCAAGTACGTCCGCAAGCTCGACCTCCCCGACCTCGTCGTCGCCTCGCCCGACGTGGGCGGCATGAAGACGGCGTGGTCCTACGCGAAGCGCCTGAACGCTCGCCTCGCGGTCGTCGAGAAGCGGCGCACGGCGCCCGACGCCGTCGAGACGGGCTTCGTGATCGGCGAGGTCGAGGACAAGAACGTGATCCTCGTGGACGACCTCATCGCGACGGGCGGCACGATCGCCAAGGCCGCGAAGCTCCTCCGCGAGAAGGGCGCGCGCGAGGTCTTCATCATGGCGACGCACGCCGTCTTCTGCGGCCGCGCCGTCGAGAAGCTCCGCGACGCTCCGGTGAAGGAGATCATCGTCACGGACACGATCCCCGTGACCGCCCAGATCGAGCGCCTGAACGCGCTCACGGTCGCCGACCTTCTCGGCGAGGCGGTCCACAGGATCCACACGAACAAGTCCGTCAGTCTGCTGTTCAAGAGATTCTGAGAGATGAAAACCACGAAGACACGAAGACACCAATAGAAACAGCGAGGCCGTTCTTCGTGCTCGCTTCGCGAAATTGCTTCGCAATTGTGTCTTCGCGGTTAACAAGAACTTACAGGAAGAAAGAAGCCCATGAGAACGATCGAGCTGAAAGCCGCGCCCCGGAGCGACAACGGCACGAGGGCCGCCCGGCGGCACCGCGGGTCCGGGCAGGTCCCCGCGATCCTCTACGGGGGAGCGCTCCCCGACGGCACGCCGAACCGCGAGGTCAAGCACCTCGTGGTGCCGAAGGAGGACCTGAACAACTTCATCAAGAAGAAGGGCATCCTCGCCGACCTCCAGGTCGAGGGCGAGAAGAAGAAGGAGGTCGCGATCGTCAAGGAGATCCAGCGCGACGCCTTCGGCGAGTTCGTCATGCACGTCGACTTCGTGCGAGTCGACCTGACGAAGCCGATCAAGGTGGACGTGCCGCTCATCTACAAGGGCACGCCCAAGGGCCACGCGGCGGGCGGCCAGCTCCGCATCGAGCTCTACACGCTCGCGATCGAGGCCCTCGTGACCGACGTCCCCGAGGAGATCATCGTCAAGACGGACGACCTCGACATGGACGACGTCTTCCGCATGAAGCAGCTCACGCTGCCTCCGGGAGTGAAGTCGCTCGTGGACCCCGAGCAGAACCTCTGCGCCGTCCGCGCTCCGATCATCGAGAAGGAGCCCGAGCCCGGCGCCGCCCCCG
>JACQDU010000262.1 GCA_016200955.1 bacterium | reverse complement strand
GGTCTTCAACTGGCTCGCCTCCGAGGACGTCTCTCGCAGCTCGCCTCTCGCTCGCTTCACGAAAGCTCCCGCGGTCTACGTCCACGAAGGAGAGAAAGGCGCCCTCGCCGACGGCGCCTTCCTCCCGGGCTACACGAAGCACGCCCTCGAGCGGCCCGAGCAGCTCTCGTCCGACGGAGAAGGGCTGCGCGTCTTCCTGAGAGCTCATGCGCGCGACGAGGCTCGCGGCGTCGTCCTCGTGGACTCGCCCGACATCGACTCGACCCACGAGAGGAACCGGATCGTCGCGCAGGACCTCCTCGACCTCGCGGACGCCGTCGTCTTCGTCTCGACTCCCGAGAAGTACAACGACGAGGTCTGCGTCGGCTACCTGCAGGAAGCCTCCGGCTTCGGGAAGAGGATCCTGTGCGTGCTCAACAAGGGCGGCCAGGAGGAGGTCGCTCGCGACCTCGAGGCGGTGCTCGAGCGGATCTTCTCCCAGGGAGCGTCGCCGCCCGACGACGTGCGGCTCATCCGCATCCCTTACGTGGACTCTCCCGGACAGGGCACGAAGGGGCCGTGGCTCGAGACGCTCCGGTTCGACGCCATGGCGCCCGGGCGCACGAGCGCGAACGTGCGTGCCCGCGCGCTCGTGGGCACGCGGCGCCGGCTCTCCCGCGACCTGCGCGAGGTCACGACCGGCCTCCGGGAGGAGCTCGGCCAGCTCGATCGGATCCGCGCGGACGCCAAGGGCTCGATCGAGCACGCCGTCACCGGTTACAGGGATTTTCTCCTCGGGCTCGACTTCTACGAGCTCGACCGCGTCTTCGAGCGGGTGCTCGCTCACTTCCACATCCCTCTCCTGGACGACATCTACAACGCCATCCGCGGCCTGTTCAGCGCCGTCTCCCAGGCCGTGACGCGGGCGATCACCGGCCGCGCCGACGAGGACGCGAAGCTCATGAAGCTCCGCGAGCGCTTCGAGCGCGACCGGGAGAAGGTCAAGGAGCTCTACGAGCTCGCGCGCTCCGAGATCGCGAAGATCCACGAGAGCGCGCCCGGCCGCCTCGCGAAGGCCGCCCAGGGCTGGGCTCCGCCGCCGGTCTCGCTCGAAGCGGTCAACGCCGACGTGGGCCGCTTCCTCTCGCGCGCCGACGAGGAGGCGGAGCTCTGGATCGACGCCGAGACGCGCCGCCACGTCCAGTTCTTCGAGGAGCACCCGGGCCTCAAGGCCGCGCTCCACGTCATGAAGGGCGCGGTGCAGATCGGCTTCGGGATCGTCTCCGCCTACTTGACCGGCGGCCTCATGCACGGCGGCCCGATCGAGGGCGCCGTCTCGGGGCTCTTGACCGAGCGAGGCATGAAGCTCGCGCTCGAGAAGATGGGCGGGGTCGTCCACTACCAGACTCTCAAGAACGACTACGCGAGCGCGCGCGCCGAGATCTTCCGCGCGGTCCTCGAGCAGGCGGTCGAGCGCCCCTTCATCGAGCGCGTCCCCCAGGGCTCCACGCCCGAGGCGCTCGAGCGGGTCGAGGCCGCGGCGCTCGAGCTCGAGAAGGGAAGCTGATGGCCGACAAAGCCACCGAGATCCGCCGCATGGCCAAGGAGCTCCAGCGGAGCCCGGGCGGAGTCGGGCCGATCATCGACCGCCTCGACGACTTCCTGAGAGGAGCTCACTGCTTCCCCAGGCTCGAGGAAGACCGCCCCTCGATCGAGGCTCTCCTGGCCCAGGTGAAGGCCCGGCAAGCTTCGCTCGAGACTCCGCTGCGGGTTCTCCTCCTCGGAGGCACGGGAGTCGGGAAGAGCTCGCTCTTGAACGCGCTCGCGGGAGAAGACATCGCGCGCGCCGCCGCCGTGCGCCCGACGACGCGGGAGCTCACGGCTTACTTCCACGAGGAGACGGGCTCGTCCTCTCTCGGCGCCCTCGAGGCGAGCGCGAAGCTCGTCCCTCACAGGCGTCAGCCTCTCAGGGAGAAAGTCATCGTCGACGCTCCCGACTTCGACTCGGTCGTCCTCGAGAACCGGGAGCTCCTCGAGCGAGCTCTCGAGAACGCCGACCTCGCGCTCGTCGTCGTGACGCAGGAGAAGTACATGGCGCACGAGCTGTTCTCGGTGCTCGAGCGCCACCGGGACGGGCTCGCCTTCGTCTTCGTCATGAACAAGTGCGACCGGGGAGAGGACCTGCCGAGCGTCGTCTCGGACCTCCGCCGCGAGCTCGAGCGGCGCCGCTTCCGCGAGCCCAGGATCCTCACGCTCTCCGCGCTCAAGGCGCGCGAGGCTCAGATCGCCGAGACGCTCCACGGGAAGGCTCGCGCGCAGGCCCGCGCCGAGGCGCTCGCCGCTCACGCCGAGGTCGAGGGAGTAGCGGGAGAGAAGCCCGCTCCGGTCGAGCCGGCTCCCTCGAAGGACGGGGCGAAGGCCGCCGGCGACTTCGAGGAGCTCCGCGCGATCCTCGAGCGCGAGCTCGACCGCGTCCGGATCCGGGAGATCAAGGCCTCGAAGCTCCAGGACCGCGTACGCGCTCTCGTGGAGCGAGTCGAGGCCGCGGTTCCCGACGATGCCCCGAGGCGCCTCGAGCAGTGGCGTCTCGCGTGGAGAGCGGCGCTCTCGGACCTCACCGCCGACCTCGGGCACGCCTTCTTCGGAGTGCTCCGATCGGACTTCGAGCTCAGAAACGTCCTCGGATACCTGTTCGGGACGAGCTTCGGCGGGATCTTCGGCGTCTTCATGACGCTGGTCTACGGCCTGCGAGCCGTCCTTCAGCCCGGCTTCTCCCGCGCCCGCCGCCTCACCGCGCGCGAGCTCGAGGAGATCCTGGGAGAACGCCTCCGCGCCGTCGATCCCGCGAGCGTCGAGCGCCGCGTGACTCTCATCCTCGAGCGCTTCGAGGAGGAAGGCCGCCGGAACGGCTTCCGCGCTTCCGTCCTGGGAGAAAACGGCCCCGCCCTCGAGCGAGGCGGCCTCCCCGCGAGCGTCGCTTCTCTCGTCGCCGCCGTGCGAACGGAGTCGGCGCGCCGCTTCTACGAGGTCTTCGAGGAGACGGCCGGCGCCGGCCGCCTCGGAGCGCGGACGCACCGCTACCTCTGGAACTTCCTCCCGTTCGCGACGATCGTCTTCTCCACCTACGCCTTCGTCGAGAAGGTCGTGAAGGAGGTCTCGCAGAAAGGCGCGTTCGACGCCGCTCTCGTGATCGGGCAAGCTCCCGCTTTCTTCGAGGCGACTCTCGTCGCTTACCTGATCGTCTGCGGCATTCTCTGGGCCCTCGCGGAGCGCTCGATCCAGCGCAAGATCGCGAAGTCCTTCGACCTCCTCCAGGGAGTCGTCGCGCGAGCCGTCCAGGACTGCCTGGGAGAAGCCGTCCTCGCGCGGCCCGAGCGCGCTCTCGAGGAGGTCTCGGCTCGCTTCTCGGAGCTCGACCGGCTCAAGAAGGATGCGAGACGAGCGCTCGCGCCCGACGATCGACCGAGGACGTCTCGCGTCGAGGCGAGCGCGCCTCCCGAGCGGGCTCCCGAAGCCTCACGTGAGGGACGCGCTGCCGCGGCTCCCGCGCGCACGGTCCGCGGCGGCTGAGCGAGCGAGACCCGGTCTCCGGTTAGCGGTCTCCGGTTGCCGGTCTCCGGTTGCCGGTCTCCGGTCTCCGGTCTCCGGTTTCCGGTTTCCGGTCACCGGTCTCCGGTTCCGGATCCGGAACCGGGCTCCAGCGGAAGGCGCGCTCACTCCCGGGACCTCTGCTAGACTTTGCACGGGTAAGGTTCTCGGTCTTCACGTCGCGGCGGATGAGCTGCCGCGACCGGGACCGTGCCCGTGCGTCTGGCGCACGCGACGCCACCGATGTCGTGACCGCTGGCGCACCCACTTCGGACACCACGCCGTCGACGTCGGACACGATGACACGGACATCGCCCTCGTCATCGACCTCAACGTGGTCGTGAACGACATCTCCGAGGCCGTCATCGACCTCGACGTGGCCGTGAACGACATCTCCGAGGCCGTCATCGACCTCGTGAACGACATCTCCGAGGACGTCATCGACCTCGACGTGGTCGTGAACGACATCTCCGAGGCCGTCATCGACCTCGACGTGGTCGTGAACGACATCTTCGAGGCCGTCATCGACCTCGACGTGGTCGTGAACGACATCTTCGAGGCCGTCATCGACATCATCGCGGCCGTCAGGGCCGACATCTCCTCCCCCGTCGACGCAGGCGCGTCCACCATCGGAGTGCTCGCCCATGAGACGCCTACGACTGGCCCGGCAACTTCCGCCAGCTCGAGAACAAGATCGGGGCGGCCGCCGCCCTCGCGCCTCCGGACGTGCCCCTCTCCGCCCGCTGCCTGAAGATCCCCGTGGTCCGCCCGACCTCGTGGACGCGGAAGGAACCGCTCACGTACGAGATCGTCAAGCCTGTGGTGGACAAGCACCAAGGCGACACGCAGGCCGCCGCCATCGAGCTCGGCGTGAGTCGCCGGCACATCCAGCGCATCCTCGCCGAGAATGGCTGAAGCCCCGCGCGACGTAGCGACGTCGCCGCGACGTCGCCGCGACGTCGCCATCCGCCCGCGGTCGGGCCGCGCGCAAGTCCTTGTTCTCCAGTGATCGTGCTCGCGCGAAGCGACTGGCATCCCGCATGCAAAAGGGGTCCAGCGACTCCTCCCTAGGGGAGGGGCAACGTCCGAAACCAACCCGGGAGAACGAAAGAAGGAGAGTCCGCCATGTCCGCCAAGCCCGAGATCATCCGTGGAGACGAGCTCACCCTGGACACTTTCCACACGGCCGCCAAGATGCTCCTCGCGGCCGATGCGCACGTCGCCGTCGACGGGACGGTCTTCACCAAGCCCGAGCTGCTCGCGAAGGCCGACGAGCTCAGGATGCCCTTCAAGACCAAGCGAGCCAAGAAGACCGAGCTCGAGAAGGCGTCGATCGCGCTCGCCTCGAAGCGGGTCGAGATCCGGAGATTCGTGATGGGCCTCAGCATCGGCCTCAAGGCTTTCCTCGGCAACGACAACCCCGAGATCGCGAAGTTCGGCTTCAGGCCCGACAAGAAGCACCGCGCTCTCACGGCCGAAGAGGCGGACAAGCGCGCCCGCAAGATGCGCGAGTCGCGCAAGCGGCACCACACCATGGGCCGCCTCCAGAAGAAGGCGCTCGACGAGAGCGCCTCCTCCGAGCCGGACGCGCCGCCTCCTCCTCCCGCGCCCGAGACGGGTGGTCCGACTCACGTCGCCTAGGTCGCAACCGCGCGAGGGATCCGGGCGACCTCTACCTCCGGGTCGCCCGGATCTTCTCGCGACAACGGGGATCGATCATCCGCGACACCGCCGCCAGCTGGAGACGCGCGCCGTCCGCGACGGGCGGCGCGCATCGACAGGCTACTCGTGGAAGAGACGCGGGTCACCGGCAACCGGACATCGGCAACCGGACACCGAGCTTCAGCTCCCCTCGACCGTCTCCTTGGACGAGTAATCCTTCGAGAGAAGCTGGCTGATGAGCCCGACGAGGTCCCCTGCCGTCTGGAACCTGTCCGCGGGCTTCTTCGCCATGCACTTGGCGATCAGGTTCGTGACCACGCCGGGCACGTCGTTCCGGAACTCGGCGATCGGCGTCGGGTGGTCGTTCATGATCTTCATGAAGAAGTCGATGTTCGACTTCGCGTAGAACGGCTTCTTCCCCGTGAGCATGTGGTAGAGCGTCGCGCCGAGCGAGTAGACATCGCTCCGGTGGTCGGCCTCGAGCGCGTTGTCGATCTGCTCGGGCGGCATGTAAGGAAGCGTGCCCATTCCCTCGCCCGGGCGCGTGAGGCCGGAGCGTCCGGCGGAGAGGACCGACTTCGCGAGGCCGAAGTCGGTGAGCTTGGCGACGCCGTCTTCCTGGACGAGGATGTTCTCGGGCTTCACGTCGCGGTGGATGATCTGGCGCGTCCTCGCGTGCTCGAGCGCGGCGGCGATCTGGCGCGTGACGTGGAGCGCGTGAGGCACCATGAGCGGGCCCTTCTCGTCGATGAGCTTCTTCAGGCTCTGGCCCTTGATGAACTCCATGATGATGTACAGAGCGGGCCCCGCCTCTCCCTGGCCGAGGAGGCGCACGACGTTCGGGTGCACGAGGGCGCCGGTCGTGGCCGCCTCGCGGTAGAAGCGCTGGCGGTCCTCCTGCGAGACGTCTCCCTGGACCTTCAAGACCTTGATCGCGACCTGCCGTCCCTCGGGCGAGCGCGCCTCGAAGACGGCTCCCATGGCTCCCTCGCCGAGACACTTCCCGAGCGCGTAGCCGGGCACGTCCACGCGAGGGCCCTTGCAGCGAGCGCAGACGTAGCGGCCCTTCCGGTGAGCGGCGTCGTTGATCTCGGAAGCCGGGATCACCTTCTGGCAGATCTCGCACGTGGGCCCGATGGCGAGGGCCGCGGTCGGGGTCCCGGGAGCCGCCGGCGTGAGGCTCGAGCCCGCGGGGATCATGGCCGTCATGGGATCGCCCGTCACCGGCATGGGCTCCACGTGCTGCGTGGGGTCCACGAAGACCGTCTCGCCGTGGGCGTCGAGCGCGACGGCCATCTGCGTGTCGCCGAGCACGAGGAGGTCGCCGTCCTTCAGGAACCCTTCCGTGACGCGCGCTCCGTTCAGGAAGGTGCCGTTCACGGAGGCGAGGTCCTTGTAGCGCACGCCCTCGTTGTCGATGCGGAACGCGCAGTGCCGCCGCGAGAGCTTCGCGTCGTAGAGCTGCACGTCCGAGCTCGACGAGCGCCCGAGCACGAACGTCCTCGGCGCCTCGAACTCGAGCGCGTGTCCGCGATAGTGCCCGGTCAGGAACGTGAGCTTGAGCTTCATGGCTTACCCGGGCACCAGGAGCGAGCGCCCCGTCATGTCGGCGGGCTTCGCGAGCCCCATGAGCTCGAGCGCCGTGGGAGCGAGGTCCGAGAGCGCGCCGTCCTGGCGGATCTTCCGCCCAGCGTGCTCGTCCGACACGACGATCGCGTGGACCGGGTTGCGCGTGTGCGTCGTGTGAGGCTCCTTCGTCACGGGATCGATCATGGTCTCGACGTTCCCGTGGTCCGCCGTCACGATCGTCGCCGCTCCCTTGGCGTTCGCGGCGTCGATCACGCGCCCGACGCACTCGTCCACCGTCTCGACCGACGCGACCGCGGCGTCGAAGACTCCCGTGTGCCCGACCATGTCGGTGTTCGCGAAGTTCACGACGACGAGCGCGTCCTGGGCCTCGCGGATCCGGGCGCACACGGCGTCCGCGACTCCGCGCGCGCTCATCTCGGGCTGCTTGTCGTAGGTCGCGACCTTGGGGGAGTCGATGAGCTTCCGCGTCTCTCCGTGGCACGGCGCCTCCTCGCCGCCGTTCCAGAAGAAGGTCACGTGAGCGTACTTCTCCGTCTCCGCGCACTTGAACTGCGCGAGGCCGAGGGAGGAGACGAAGGACGAGATGTGGTTCTCGACCCTGTGCGGCGGGTAAGCGACTCCCGCGAACTTGATGTCCCGGTCGTACTCCGTGAAAGCCACGAGCTCGATCACGGGAGCGCCGCCTCGCGGGAAGGCGTCGAACGCCGGATCCGTGAGAGCGCGGCTCATCTGCCGGGCGCGGTCGGCCCGGAAGTTCCAGAACAGGCACTGATCGCCGCGCCTGAGAGTGCCCGTGGGCTCTCCCTGGGAGTCGACGACGACCGAGGGCTCTATGAACTCGTCGGTCGTCTTCCTCTCGTAGCTTTCTTTCACGAGAGAGACGGGATCCGTCCCGCGGTGAGGCGAGCGGCCGTGGACGATCGCGTCGTAAGCTCTCTGGACGCGGTCCCAGCGGCGGTCTCGGTCCATGGCGTAGTAGCGCCCCGAGACGGTCGCGACCTGCCCGACGCCGATCGTCTTCGTCTTCGCGACCACGTCTAGGACGAAGCCCTTCGCGCTCCCGGGAGCCGTGTCTCTCCCGTCGGTGAAGACGTGGATGAGGACGCGCTTCACGTTCCGCCGCCTCGCGAGCTCGAGGAGAGCGTAGAGGTGATCCAGGTGGGAGTGGACTCCTCCGTCCGAGACGAGCCCGAGGAGGTGGAGAGAGCGGTTCCTCTCCTCGGCGCGCTGGCAGGCGCCGCGGAGCGCCTCGTTCTCGAAGAAATCGCCGTCCTCGATCGACTTCGAGATCCTCGTGAAGTCCTGGTAGACGACGCGGCCGCCTCCCATGTTGAGGTGGCCGACCTCGCTGTTCCCGAACTGTCCGTCGGGGAGACCGACGTAGTGCTCGGAGGCGTTCACGAGAGCGGTGGGGTACTTCTTCCAGAGCTCCTTGTGGCGCGGGATGCGAGCGGCGAGGACCGCGTTCCCGAACGGGTCCTCGCGCACTCCCCAGCCGTCACGGATCACGAAGACGCAGGGGCGAACCGGCTCGCTCATGCACCCTCGCGCCCTGCGCGTCTCGTCTTCATGGAGGTCGGGCTCCCGGAGTCTCGACGCCAAGCACAAGGATAGCGAGAGCTTGCGGCTTGCGCCTCACTCCCGCGGCTTCGCGTTCCGCGGGGGCGGGAGGAGGAGCGAGGCCGGAGGGCCGCCAGGGGCCGGGCCGATCTTCACGCTTCCCTCGAGCGGCATGAGCTCGATCTCCAGGTGAGTGGGCCCGAGCGTCGCGACGAGGACGTGGCGGGGCGTGGTCTTCGAGAGAGGCGCGACCCGGAGGAGGACGGCGTCTCCCGGGAACTTCCGGTCGCTCTCCTTCACCGTCTTCCTGTAAGCAAGCGTGTAGCCCGAGGAGGCCGTCTCCTCTCCCGGAGGAGCGCGCGCGACGAGCACGTCCGCCTCGAGCCCAAGAGCG
>JACQDU010000261.1 GCA_016200955.1 bacterium | reverse complement strand
GATCCGGGCCTCGTGCTCGATCCCGGGCGTCACGACTCCGCTCACCTTCCACGACCACGCGCGCGGCGGGAAGCTCTACGACCTCGTGGACGGAGCGATCGGGAAGACGATCGGGCGCCGGCTCATCATGGACGCTCTCCCGATCGAGGTCGTCCTCACCGTGAACCCGATCGTCCCCTTCAACGGGCCTCTCAACAACATCTTCGACCACATGGAGCAGCTCTACCGGAAGCTCATCTACAGCCGGCTCAAGGCGGTCGAGGCTCACATCGGCGACGAGATCAAGGCGAGGACGATCCACATCGAATCGAAGCCCGACGAGTTCTTCTACAACATGCTCCGGCTCGACAAGATGAAGGAAGGCCTGTTCGAGGGCTACTACCAGACGCTGCGATACTTCGCCGAGAACTACGTCGAGATCGGCGAGAAGCTCAAGCGAGGCGGCCTCTGCTTGATCCCGAGGCCCGAGATCTTCAAGCTCGTCACGAAGTCGTCGACGGTCCGTGAGCGGGCGTACATCCTGAAAGAAAGCCAGACGGAGCGAGCGAGCCTGCGGCGCCGCGTGACCTCGGCCGTCCAGGCCCTCTTCCACTCGCGGAACGGGACGCCTCCTCCGGCGGTCGGCGTGCCGACCGGAGTCGACGCTCACGGGAACGTCCTCGGAGCGACGAGCGGCGTCCCGGCGGCGCCGAGCTCTTCCGTCAACGGGAGCCCGCCGAGCAACTGAGCTGTCTCACCCGGGGAGCGTCCACTCCCTCGCGCCGAGATACCGGGAGAAGCGCCCGACGGCCTCCTCGAGCGCGGCGCGGCGCTTCCTCGTCACCCGGACCTTCGGCTCCCACCAGAGCGACTGGACCTCGAGGAGGCCCCTCTCCCGGTGGAGCTTGGGGTCGAGCCTGCCGATGAGCCTCTCGCCCTCGAGGATCGGCAGGACGTAGTAGCCGAACTTCCGTTTCTTCCGCGGCACGAAGGCCTCGAAGGAATACGTGAAGCCGAAGATCCGCTGCGCGCGCTTTCGGTCCCGGAGAACCGGGTCGAAGGGGCTCAGGAGACGCACGCGCCCGGGTGGCGCGGGCGCTCGCTCGACACGCTCTCTCCACTCGGGGAGAGCGAACGCGTGCTTCGGCTCGCTTCCGTCCGCGGAGACGACGAGCGCCGGGACGGCGCGGCCCTCGCGCACGGCCTTCTCGCACCACGCGCGCGCGCCCGGCGGCTTCACGGCGTGCCAGAAAGCGGCCAGCTCCGCGGGAGTGGCGACGCCGAGCCTGTCGAGGGCGGACTCGCATGCCCAATCGGCCGTCGCGTCCGCGTCGGGCTTCGGGAGAGACGACTCGACCGGCAGGACTCGCTCCGTGAGGTCGTAGACTTTCTGGAAGTTGACTCGCCTCGCGACGGCGAGGGCTCCCGTCCGCCAGAGAAGCTCGAGCGCTGCCTTGGTCGGCCCCCACTCCCACCACCCGCTCGCGGAGCCTCTCGGTCTCTCTTGCTCGAAGTCCTTCGACATGAGCGGCCCTTCGTCGCGGATCCGCGCGAGGACGCGGGAGACGACCGCGCCGGCGTCCTCCTTGCGCTTCCGCCACCACTCGCTCGTGAAGGTCCGCTCGAAACGATGGCGCCAGTGAGGGAACCAGCGAGCCGGGATGAGGGAGGCGTCGTGCGTGAAGTGCTCGAAGACGCGGCCTTCCTCGTGCAGCCTCTCGAGCTGCTCCGGTCTGTAAGCGTCGAGCCGGCTCGCGAGGATGTGGTGGTGAGCTCGCTCGACCACGGTGATCGTGTCGAGCTGGACGAAGCCATGCGCTCGACGACGTCGTAGACGCGCTTCGGAGTCGGCTCGATCGTCGGATCGGCGAGGAGACCGGCGCCCTCCATGAGGAGCCGGCGGGCGAAGGGAGCGTCGATCACTTCGCGGGGCGACTCCGTCGGGCCTCGACTCGCGCGCTCAGCCCGTCTCGAGCTGCTCACCCTCGAGCTCCACGATCTCCGGCGGGTTCTTGTTGAAGTCGCTGTAGCGGATCCATGTCGGCCTCGCGCGGACGTAAGCGATCCCCGGCCACCTCTCGCGCTCGCGTCCGCCGGGATAGACCTGGAAGTAGACGCGCTTCAGGCGCTCGAGCTCGAGGCCGCTCGGCGTGTCAGCGAGGCCTTCGTACTGGACCGTCCGCTCGTCGCCGGGGAGGAGGCCGCCGATCACGAAGGCGATCCTCGGGTTCTTCCGGAGGTTCGCGAGCTTTCGGGTCGTGTCGAGTGTGTCGAAGATGATCTCGAGGTCGTCGGTCACCGCGATGCCCACGACTGCGGCTTGCGGGGTGCTTGCGGGGGAAACGCTCGCCTGCACGGCCAGGCCGTGGGTGCGCAGGAAGGAGAGGAGCTCGCTTCGGGTCATGGGGAGGCTCCCGGGGCACGGGCTGGGCCGGGGAGCGGCAGACGGGTCAAAGGGAGCAGGGGAGCGCGGGGCGGGACATCCCTCCTCGTCCTGCTCCAAACCGCAGAGCCCCCATCGGCAAGCCGGGGGGTGTCGGGTTCGGGGTTCTCGGACCTGCGCATGACCCCCCGGTCCGTCCCACCAGAGACGCCGTGCCCTCTGCCACGCTCACGCTTGTCGGCGCCGACGTGAGCGGAGATCTCCCGGACTTGCTGGCTCGACCCAGCCCGCCCTCTTGCACCCGGCCCAGGAGATCGAGAACACCGCCTCGGCCTACGCTCCCTGTCCCGCAGGCAAGGAGCATCCTCGCACAAACGTCCGACATCTCCGTCGTGCGCGGCCACTCGCGGGAGTGCGCTCGCCGTCGGCGACGCGCCCCTCAGGCGCGAGCGCGGGGAAGCTGGCCTACTTGGCTCCGACAGCGGCCTTCTTCTCCGCGGGCTGGCCGGGAGCCGGGACCACCTTCTCGGTCCCCACGAAGCCCCAGAGAGCCTTGGTCGAGCCGTCTCCCAGGACCCACTTCGACGTCTTGAGGACACGCGTGTAGCCGCCGGCGCTCCCGGGCTTCTCCTCGGCTCGCTTGATGAAGCGAGGGGCGATCCTCGAGAGGAGCGTGCGGATCGCGCGCTCGTGACGCGGAGGCACGGCCTGGCCGGGCTTCGACTCCCAGTTCTGGAAGTTGCTGTCGCGGCGAGGATCGGGCGTCACGCAGCAGCCCAGGCGCTCGAGGACGAGGCGGCGGAAGTGCATGGCCTTGGCGATGCGCTTCCGCACCTCCTCCGGATACTCCTTGTAACGCTTGCCCTTCTTGCCCTCGGCGCCCTGATGCTCGATGTGCTGCTTCTCGAGGTCCTCCGCCGAGGCAAGACCGGCCGCCTTGGCGGCGGCGTCGAGCTCCCTCCGGGCCTTGATCCCGAGCGTTATGATCCTCTCGGCGTACCCGCGGACCTCCTTGGCCTTCGCGATGCTCGTGAACACGAACTCGTGGTTCGTGCCGAAGCGCTCGAAGAGCGACATGGTGAGGTTGCGGAAGAGCGCGACGCGCTCCTGCGAGTGACGGTCGAGCTTCCTGCCGGCCTTGCGGTGACGCATGTTCGACTCCTGCGGGGGCCGCGACGCCGTTCACGCGACGAACGGGCTGTCCACGGCCACTTCCGTGCCCGGTCGCGGCCGGGCGGCGGTCCTCTCTCAGCGAGCGAGGATCGCGTCCACGTCCATCCCGAGCTTGAGGCCGCGATCCTCGAGCTTCTTCTCGATTTCCTTGAGCGTCGTGCGACCGAAGTTGCGGAGCTTCATGAGGTCGTCCGCCGAACGCCGGCAGAGGTCGCCGATCGTCTGGATGTTCTCGCCCTCGAGGCAGTTCAAGGCGCGCACCGAGAGCTCGAGCTCCGAGATCGGGAGCGTGAGCTGGTGATACGCGGCCTCGGCGTTGACCTTGACCTCCTTCGTCTCGGTCGCGGCCGCCTGCTGCTCGAGCGCGGCGACCTCGGCCCCGTGCTCCGCGGGGAGCTCGCGGCCGACGTCGAAGTAGTTGATGAAAGGATTCAGGTGCTTCCTCAGGATCTTCGAGGCCTCGACGATCGCCAGCTCGGGCGCGACCGTGCCGTTCGTCCAGATCTCGAGGATGAGCTTGTCGTAGTTCGTGAGCTGGCCGACGCGGGTGTACTCGGTCTTGTACTTCACGCGGCGGACGGGAGAGAAGAACGACGCGACCGGGATCACGCCGATCTCCTGCTCGGGGCCGGGGACGTTCTCCTCGGCCGTGCGGTATCCGCGGCCGCGCTTCACCTGCATCTCGCAGCGGAAGTGGCCGTCCTCGGTGAGCGTCGCGAGGTGGAGGTCCTTGTTCACGATCTCGACCGTGTGGTCGTGCTCGATGTCCTTGGCCAGGATCGGGCCCTGCTTCCTCACGTCGAGCTTGAGCGTCGCGGCCTCCGCTCCCGTGAGCTTCACGAGGAGCTGCTTCGCGTTGAGCACGATGTCGGTCACGTCCTCGAAGACGCCGGGGATCGTCGTGAACTCGTGCTCGACGCCTTCGAACTTGAGGCTCGTGACGGCCGCTCCCTCGAGGGAGCCGAGGAGGACGCGGCGGAGACTGTTGCCGATCGTGATGCCGAACCCGCGCTCGAAGGGCTCGGTCACGAACTTGGCGTACGTCTCGGTCCGGGTCTCCTCCTCGATCGTGACTCTCGTCGGGAGCTCGAAACCGCGCCAGCGGACGCGCATCGTCATAGGTAGGTGCCCTCTCTCGTGGATTCCGGAAGATCTCGGGCTGCTTTTCGGGATGAGCGACCCATGCGAGCGCGCGCCTCGTCGGGCGAGCCGCCGCCTGGACCCTGGTTCTCTACTTGGAGCAGAACTCGACGATGAGCTGCTCCTGGAGGTCGATCGCGGCTTCCTCGCGCTTCGGGAGCTCGAGGACCTTTCCTTCGAAAGTCTTCGGGTCGACCTGGAGCCACGAGGGGACGCCGCGGTGCTTGGTGGCCTCGTGGGTGATCTCGACCATCTTGCGGGACTTCGGCCGCTCGCGGACCAGGACCGTGTCGCCGGCCTTGACACGCATGGAGCCGATCGTCGCGCGCTTGCTGTTCAGCCGGACATGGCCGTGAACGATCATCTGGCGCGCGTGGGCGCGGGAGTGCGCGAACCCGCAGAGGTAGACGACGTTGTCGAGCCGTCTCTCGAGGAGCTTGATCAGGTTCTCGCCCGTGTTGCCCTTCTGGCGGTTCGCGAGGGCGAAGAGCTTCCTGAAAGAACGCTCGAAGACGCCGTAGGTCCGCTTCGCCTTCTGCTTCTCGCGGAGCTGGTGCCCGTACTCGGAGCGCTTCTTCCGCGCCCACGGGTGCTCGCCCGGAGGGTGAGCGCGCTTGGCGATCGCGCACTTCACGGTCTCGCAGCGGGCTCCCTTGAGGAAGAGCTTCATGCCCTCGCGACGACAAAGCTTGCACTTGGGTCCCGTGTAACGCGACATGCTGGCTCGACTCTCTCGCTTGTTCCTGTGGGAAACGGCCTGTTCCGGGGCGGCGCGTCCAGCATTCGCCGAAGCGAATGCCGTGGTGCTAGACGCGGCGCTTCTTCTTGGGACGGCATCCGTTGTGGGGGAGCGGCGTCACGTCCTCGATCGACTTGATCTCGAGGCCAGACGCCTTGAGCGCGCGGATCGCGCTCTCTCGCCCGGAGCCGGGGCCCTTCACGCGGACCTCGACCTCGCGGATGCCATGCTTCTTCGCCTTCGTCGCGACTTCCTCGGCTGCGCGCTGCGCGGCGAAGGGAGTCGACTTGCGGCTGCCCTTGTAGCCGATCGTTCCCGCGGTCGCCCAGCAGACGGCGGCGCCCGTCTTGTCGGTCACGCAGATGAGCGTGTTGTTGAACGTAGCCTTGATGTGAGCGACGCCCTTGGCGATGTTCTTCTTCGCCTTCTTCTTGCCCTTGACTTTGCCCTCGGCAGCGGGGGCGGCGCCCTCGGCGCCCTCCGCCGGCTTCTCGCCCTTCTCGGGACGCTCGCCCTTCTCGGGACGCTCGCCCTTCTCGGGACGCTCGCCCTTCTCGGGACGCTCGCCCTTCTCGGCCTTCTCGGGGCGCTCGCCCTTCTCGCCCTTCTCGGGGCGCTCGCCCTTCTCGGGGCGCTCGCCTTTCTCGGGCTTCTTGCTTTCCTTTTCTTCAGCCATTCGTTTTTCCGTTTCCTCGCGCTCGGGGGCGGGGGCGACGAAAGTCGCCCCACCCAACTAGGGGCGGGGGCGACGAAAGTCGCCCCACGCGACTAGCGCATGGCCTTGATGGACTTCTTCGTCGCGACGGTGCGGCGCGGGCCCTTCCGCGAGCGCGCGTTCGTCTTCGTCCGCTGGCCGCGCACGGGAAGGCCCTTCCGGTGCCGGATCCCGCGGTAGCAGCCGATATCTTTCAGTCTCTGGATGTTCGTCGAGACCTGGCGCCGGAGCGCGCCCTCGACCGTGTAGTGCGACTCGACCTCGTTCGCGATGCGCTTGAGC
Source organism: bacterium (assembly GCA_016200955.1). GTDB lineage: Bacteria > Planctomycetota > J058 > J058 > JACQDU01 > JACQDU01. The sequence continues at coordinate 3,215 of JACQDU010000261.1, read as the reverse complement.
TCCTCTTCCGTGAGGTCCTTCGCGCGAACGTTCTCGTCGATGCCGACGGTCTTCAGGATCTTGTGCGCGGAGTGGATCCCGATCCCGTGGACGTACTGGAGCGAGATCACGATCCGCTTGTCGTGGGGGATGTCGACGCCGATCAGACGGGGCATGGGACCTAACCTTGCCGTTGCTTGTGCTTCGGGTTGTTGCAGATCACGCGGAGCACGCCGCGCCGGCGGATGAGCTTGCAGTTCTCGCAGATTCGCCGCACCGAGGCTCTGACTTTCACTGGTTCACCTCCGCTCGCTCGACGCCACGCGCCAGGCGAGCGACAGGACGAGTTCACTGGATCCCGCGCGCTCGGACGAGCCGCGACGCGGGAGATTGCGTTCGACGAGCACCGCGGAACGCGTCCGTCACGCACCGAGTGTCACACCGCCCGCAGCGGCAGGGACTTCCGCCACGGCATTCGCCTTCGGCGAACGCTGAACCGGACGCCCTCCGGTCGGTACGTAAAGACAGGACGCGACAATGATAGTGATCGCGTGCGGGTTGGGAAGCAAAAAATGGAGCACTTGCTGAAAATCTGACCGGGCAAGGCTCAATGCGTGCTGCCCCCGTCGGCGCGGAGCGTCAGGACCTCGAAGCCGGTCTCGGTCACGGCGACGGTGTGCTCGAAATGAGCACTCGGCTTCCCGTCCTTCGTCACGACGGTCCAGCCGTCCTGGAGGACGCGCGTCGCCTTGGTGCCCAGGTTCACCATGGGCTCGATCGCGATGACGTAGCCCTTCCTGAGCTCCCAGTCCTCCATCTTGTCGGAGACGTAGTTCGGCACCTGGGGCGCTTCGTGGAGTGCTCGGCCGATCCCGTGGCCGACGTAGTTCTCGACGATCCCGTAGTTCCCCTGCGCCCGGACGAAGCTCTCGATCGTTCCCGCGATCTGCGAGAGCTTGACTCCCGGCTTCACGGCGCGGATCCCGGCCCAGAGGCACTCCCGGCAGACCTCGAGAAGCCTCTTCTTCTCGGGAGAGATCTCGCCCACGGGGAGCGTGACGGCCGAGTCCCCGTGCCACCCGCGCGCAGACGAGGCGAACGGCGCGCCCGGCTCGTCCGGCAAGATGACGCCGCAGTCGAGCGAGATGACCTGCCCGTCCTCGAGGCGGCGATCGGGCGTCACGGCCTTCCGGTAGTTGCAGCCCCCGGGGATCCCGTGCACGACCTCCTCGTCGATCGAGATGCAGACGACCGCGGGATAGTCGTGGTATCCGAGGAAGCTCGGCTTCCCTCCCATCTCCTTCATCTTGGCCGCCGCGGCGTCGTTGAGCTGGCCCGTCGTGACGCCGGGCTTGACCATGTCCTTGAGGAGAGCGAGCACGTCCGCGACCATGCGGCCCGCGACGCGCATCTTCTCGATCTCGCGGGAGCTCTTGATCTCGGGGATCCGGTCTCGCTGCGTGCGCACGACTACTTCTTCTTCGAAGCGAGAGGCAACCCGAGCGCACCGCGGACGAGCGCCTCGACCTCATCGAGGCCCGAAGCACCCGCCTCGATCACCGAGAGCTTCCCTTCCTTCTCGAGCCGTTCGATCACGGGAAGCGTGTCCCTCTTGTAGGCGTCGAGCCGCGTCCTGAGCTTCTCGGCGGAGTCGTCGGGCCGCTGGAAGAGCTCGCCGCCGCACTCGCAGCGGTCGGGCTTGGGCGGAGGGTTGTACTTGAGATTGTAGACCCTCCCGCACTTCTTGCAGCTTCGCCGGAGCAGAATCCGCTCCTCGATGAGCTTCTCGGGGACCGAGATGAAGACGTACTTCTCGGGGGGGACCTTCATCTCGGCGAGGAGCTTCTCGAGAGACGCCGCCTGCGCGACGGTGCGCGGGTATCCGTCGAGCAGGTAGCCGTCCTTCGCGTCCGGCTGCGAGAGACGTTCTCTCAGGACGGCGTTCACGACCTCGTCCGGGACGAGGGCGCCCCTGTCCATGTACTCCGCGGCCTTCTTGCCCGCGGGAGTGCCCTTGGCCTTCGCCTCGCGGAGGAGATCGCCGGTCGCGATGTGCGCGGCCTTCGCGTCCTTCGAGACGCGCTGGGCCTGCGTGCCCTTCCCGCCGCCCGGTGGGCCGAAGAAGACGAGCCGCACTAGCCGCGCCGCCCGCGGATGCGGCCGGTCTTCATGAAGCCCTCGTAGTGCCTCATGAGGAGGTGAGACTCGACCTTCTGCACCACGTCGAGCGCGACGCCGACGACGATGAGGATCCCGGTGCCGCCGAGGAAGCTCGCGACGATCATCTGGATGTTCAAGGTCGTGCTCACGAGCACCGGGAACACGGTGAGCGCGGCGAGGAAGCAGGCGCCCACGAGCGTGATCCGCGTCATGATCCCGTCGAGGTACTCGGCCGTCCTCTTCCCGGGCCGGATCCCGGGGATGAAGGAGCCGTACTCCTTCATGTTGTTCGCCATCTCGACGGGGTTGAACGTGAGCGCGTTCCAGAAGTAAGTGAACCCGATCACGAGGGCCATCTCGACCGCGAGGTACCAGAAGTTGTCGCCCCTCGTCAGGTACTCGTGCAGGAAGTTGATCCCGAAGGCCGCGAGGAAGGCGCTCGGCAAGATGATGAGAGACTGCGCGAAGATCACCGGCATGACGCCCGCCGCGTTCACGAGGAGCGGGAGGTAGTGCCTCTGCCCGCCGTAGACTCGCCGTCCTCGCGTGTGCTTCGCCTGCTGGATCGGGATGCGCCGCTGGCCTCGCTGCATGATGACGACCGCGACCACGACGCCGCAGAAGAGGACGATGAACGCGAGGAACTTGAGCACCGCGATCGGCATGTTGCCTCCGGCTGCCGACTCCGCCTGGATGTTCCTCACGAACTGGTAGAGCGCTCCGGGGAGCTGGGCGATGATCCCGCACATGATGATGAGCGAGATCCCGTTCCCGATCCCGAACTCGGTGATCTGCTCGCCGATCCACATGAGGAAGACCGTCCCGGTCGTGAGGGCGAGGACCGTGCGCATCCAGAACCACGGGCTCGCCGCGACCTCCGGCGGGACGATGTGCTCGCCGCCTATGGGAGTCTTCATCCAGCTCACGATGAACGCCGACTGCACGATGCAGAGGAGGACCGTGACGTAGCGCGTGTACTGGTTGATCTTCTGCCGCCCGCTCTCCCCCTCCTTCATGATCGCCTCGAGCGCCGGGACGACCTTTCCGAGGAGAGAGAAGATGATCGACGACGAGAT
>JACQDU010000260.1 GCA_016200955.1 bacterium | reverse complement strand
CTCGGAGGGACCCTGAGGATCCCGATCTCGCGGGTCGCGCCGGCTTCCCCGTCGCTCGCGACGACCTCGTAGACGGACTCGAGCTCCTCTCGCCGCTCGAAGATGGCGACGGGGCTCAGGTGCATGGTCCGCCGCCACGCTCGCTTGACGCTCGCGCGGCGGATCGGGCCGAGCGCCCGGGTCGTGCCCTCGTTCGTCCGGCTCACGAAGCCGGAGACCTTGCATCTCTCGGACGAGCCGTCCGTGCCGCGGATCACGACCTCGACGGCGTCGCTCGAGATCGCCGCGACCTCGGCGTCCTGCTCGGGGTAAGTCGGATCCGAGAGGCGGTTCGCCGCGCTCGTGAGGACGCATCCGGGCGAGACGATGAGCAACAGGAGGAGGAGGACTCGCATGCTCCCTGGACCCGCCGGCCGGCCCGTCGATTCGACCTCTCTCATGTCTCAGAGAGGATCTCCTCGTAAGCCGCGACCGTGAGCTCGGCGCAGCGCTTCCACGTGAACGAGAGGGCCCTCGCGCGGCCCCTCTCGACGAGAGCGCGCGCCGCGTCGCTCCCCGAGAGAGCGAGCGCGAGCGCCTCGACCCACGCGCGCGGCTCGTCGCCCGAGACGAGGAGAGCCGCGTCTCCCGTGGTCTCGGGGAGCGCGCCGGCGCGAGCCGCGACGACGGGGACTCCCGCGGCCATGGCCTCGAGAGGAGGAAGGCCGAAGCCCTCGGCCCGCGACGGGAAGATGAGGGCGTCGGCGCTCGCGTAGATCGACGGGAGGTCCTCGCGCCGCGCCCGGCCGAGGTAGACGACGCGCTCCGAGACGCCGAGCTCCCGCGCGAGCGCCTGGTCGTCGGAGAAGAGGGCCTCTCCCGCCTTCGCGAGCTCGACGTCGTGCCCCGCCGAGACGAGCCCCGCGAGCGCGCGCAGCGCGCGGTCGAGGCCCTTCCGGCGATCGGAGCCGCCCACGTGGAGGATCCGCTTCCGCTTGCCCGGGAGCCCGGGTCTTCTCCCGGCATGAAAGAAACCCTCGTCCACGCCGAGGGGAGCGACGCGGACCTTCTCGGAGCGGACTCCCGCGCGCTCGAGGTCGCGGCGCGTGCTCTCGGAGTCGGCGAGGATCCGCGCGGCGCGCGCGATCCCGCGGAGGATCAGGCGCCGCGCGCGCCCCGCGAGGCGCCCGGGGGCTCTCCCGCCGAAGCCTTCTCCCAGGAAGGTCAGGTCGTGCACGGTCACGACGAGCCGCTCCGCCGGGAGAGCGAGCGCGAGGTTCCCGTAGCTGTGGTCGAGCACGTGGACGACGCGAGCCCCCGCCGCCGCTCCCTTGATCGCGAGCGGCCCGATCGCGTACTGGACGGCGAGCCTCGCGGCCCGGACGAGCATCGAGCGCGGGCGCCCGGAGCCCACGAACTCGCCGGGCACCGACGGCGGCTCCCACGACGCGGGCGCGATCCCGGCGGCGTGCGAGAGCTCGAGCTCCCGCGCGAGCGCCCTCGCGTAGACTTCCATCGAGGTCCGCCGGTCGGAGGACGGCGGTTTCACGAGGAGGACGCGCGCGGGCCTTCCCTCACGCGTCATGTGCTCGACCCCATGCGGGAGCCTAGCACGCTCGCACGGGCGAGACGACTCCCTTGCCGGGTCCGCGGCCGCCTAGCATCCTCGGAGGCGTGGAAGCGCTCGAACCGATCGTCACGCCGGAGCAAGCTTGCCCTTACCTCGCCGGCCGGCGCGCGAAGCTCGAGTGGAGCTACGCTCCGGCGCTCGGCGCGGCCGACTACGAAGCGCTCATGGACCTCGGGCACAGGAAGTTCGGCGCCTTCGTCTTCCGGCCCGCGTGCGAGGGCTGTCGCGCGTGCAGGCCGATCCGCGTCCCCGCGGCGACCTTCTCTCCCGACCGGAGCCAGAGACGCGCCTGGCGCGCCAACCAGGACCTGGCGGTGAGCTTCGCTCCGCCCTCGGTCGACGAGGAGCGGCTCGCCCTCCTCTCCCGTTACCACGAGAAGCAGGCGCGGGAGAAGGGCTGGCCCCGCGACCAGCACGAGAGCGAGCGCGACTACGCGGCGAGCTTCGTCGAGAACCCGCTCCCGGCGGTCGAGATCGCGATCCGCGAGAACGGCGCGCTCCGGGCGATCCTGCTCGCGGACCTGACGCCCCGCGTCCTGTCGGCGGTCTACCACTACCACGAGCCGGCGCTCGGGCGGCGCGGGCTAGGGACGTTCGCGATCCTCCACGCGATCGACCTCGCGGGGAGGCTCGGGAAAGAGCACGTCTACCTCGGCTTCCTCGTCGCGGGCTGCGCGAGCATGACCTACAAGGCTCGCTTCCGTCCCTGCGAGGTCCTGGGAGAGGACGGGGTCTGGCGCGGCCCGTCGATTCATGAGAGGTGAGAGCTGGAGGCCAGCGTGACCGAGGTCCGGGCGACCGTCCGGCGAGCGACGTTCGTCCTCGGAGCCGCGCATCTCGTCAACATTGGAGCCTCTCTCGTCACGCTCAAGCTCGTGAGCGCGGCGCTCGGGCCCGGAGGCTACGGCCAGTACTCGGCCGTGCTCGCGACGTACGTGCTCCTGGGCTCGCTCACCGACCTCGGGACCGGGACGGTCGCCGTCCGCGAG
>JACQDU010000265.1 GCA_016200955.1 bacterium | reverse complement strand
GAAGGCGAGCGAGAGGACGAGGTCCCCGCGCTTGATCCTGCCCGCGCGGACGGCCTCGTCGAGCGCGATCCCGACGCTCGCGGCGGACGTGTTCCCGACGCGCTCGATGTTGAGGTACATCTTCTCCATGGGGACGCCGGACTTCTCGGCGGCGGCCTCGAGGATCCTCATGTTGACCTGGTGAGGGATCACGATCGCGAGGTCCTGGACGCTGACGCCGGCGTCGGCGCAGGTGCCCTCGATCAGGTCCACGAAGGTCGTGACCGCGAACCGGAAGGTCTCGCGGCCCTTCATGTGGACGAGGTGCTCCCGCTGCTCGATGAGAGCGGGCGTGATCGGGTTCCGGGAGCCGCCCGCGGGGATCACGAGGGCCTCGTGGTCGCCGCGAAGGCCCGCTCGCGCGGCGAGCATGTCGGAAGCACCCGTCTCGTCTCGCACGAGCACGACGGCGCCCGAGCCGTCGCCGAAGAGGACCGCCGTGCTCCGGTCGCTCTGGTCGACGCAGCCCGACATCTTCTCCGCCGCGCAGACGAGGACCTTCTCCGCCGCGCCCGTCTTCACGTACTGCGCCCCCGCCGTGAGCGCGAGCACGAACCCGGAGCACGCCGCTCCCAGGTCGAAGCCGCCGGCCCTGGGCGCCCCGAGCGCTCGCTGGAGGATCGCCGCGGTGCACGGGATCACGTAGTCGCCCGTCATTGTCGCGCAGACGATGAGGTCGATCTCGCTCGCGGGGACCTCCGCTGCGCGGAGAGCGGCCCGGGCCGCCTCGACGCCGAGGTCGCTCGCCGCCTGGTCGGGCCGCGCGAAGCGCCTCTCGCGGATCCCCGTGCGCGTGCGGATCCACTCGTCGTCGGTGTCGAGACCGCGCTTCTTGAAGTCCTCGTTGGTGACGACGACCTCGGGCAAGAAGGACCCGGTTCCGGCGACCCGGACCGCGTTCACCTTGTTGTGCAAGGAAGCCACGCTGGATCCCTCCGCCGCGCCACGCGCGACCATGATCCTACACGACGCGCGAGGCGCGACGGCGCGGGGTTACTCCCCTTGCTCGGCCTCGACGTCGATCACGTTCTCGTCGCGGTAGTAGCCGCAGTTCCCGCACACGGTGTGCGGCCGGATCGCCTCGCGGCACCGCGGGCACTTCGAGAGGTGGATCGGCTTCAGGGCTTGCGTCTCGCGTGAGACGCATTCGTGGGAGACGCGAGCCCGGCGCCGCCGCAAGTGCTTCGCGAAAGACGCGAGCGCTCGACGCCCGGGCGGTGCGCGGCCTGCTTCCTCCCTGCGAGCGGCTCGTTCGAGCCCCGAGCCCGCCTGTCGGAGGGCCCGGTTAGGATGCCTAACTATGACCGAACTTATCGAAGCTCCCGTCGACGAAGCCCGGCCGCCTTTGAGCCCGGAGGAGATGCACGCCTGGCTCCGGCTCTCGCTCTCGCCGGGCGTCGGGGCGCGAACGGCGGCGAAGCTCATCCTGGCGTTCGGCTCCGCGCCCGCCGTCTTCCAGCGCTCGGCCGAGGAGATCCTCGCTCGGGAATTCGACCGGAGAGTGGCGGACGGAGTCCACGATCGCTCGGCCGATCGCGAGGCCGGGCTCGAGCGCGAGCGGGCGCACAGGCTCGGCCTCGTCCTCCTCGCGCCTCCGAGCGATGGCTACCCGCCGCTCCTGCGCGACGTCCCGGATCCCCCACCGGTCCTGAGAGTGAAGGGCTCGCTCGATGCTCTCTCCGCTCCCGCCGTCGCCGTCGTGGGCTCGCGACGGGCGGGCGAGCTGGACCTCAAGTTCGCGAGGCGGCTCGGTCGCGACCTCGCCGACGCCGGCGTCGTCGTCGTGAGCGGCCTCGCCCGCGGGATCGACCGCGCCGCGCACGAAGGAGCGCTCGAGGCGAGGAACGGCCGCACCGTCGCGGTCCAGGCCTGCGGGCTCGCGCGGACTTACCCGGCGGACCACGTGAAGCTCGCCCTGCGCATCGCGGAGAGAGGTGCTCTCGTGAGCGAGCTTCCGGTCGATGCGCCGCCGCTCGCCTTCCACTTCCCCATGAGGAACCGGATCGTGAGCGGCCTCGCTCGCGGGACGGTCGTGCTCGCGGCTCCCGAGGGGTCGGGCGCTCTCATCACGGCCGACCACGCGCTCGAGCAAGGTCGGGAGGTCTACGCGGTCCCGGGGGCGGTGCACGACCCCTTCGCTCGCGGCCCGAACGGCCTTCTCAGGAACGGGGCGCACGTACTCGAAGCCGCGCAGGACATCTTGCTCGGCCTCGGGTTCGTGAGGCCCCGCGCGGGCGTGCCGGACCGCCCGCCTCTCGCGACCCGGGCGCAGCGGCCGCCGCTCCCCGGAGTCGCGGGCGAGCTCGAGGCTTACCTCGCAGGCTCCGGCATCCCCCGGACCTTCGACGAGATCGTCATCCACGGCGGCTTCGATGCGAGGGCGGCCATGTGCGCGCTCGGCCGGCTCGAGGTGAGCCGAAGGGTCAAGCAGCTCCCGGGAGGCGCCTATGCGTGCACGGACTGAGCGAGCCCAGCCCTCAGGAGATCGTGGCTCTCACGTGCTCCGAGAACGCGGCGATGAGCTTCCGCGTGAGCTCGCCCGGAGACGTCCTGAGAGGCACGCCGTCGACCGTCCTCACCGGCACGAGGTCCTTGGTCGTGCTCGTGATGAACGCCTCGTCGGCCTTTCGCAGGTCTTCCGTTCCGCTCTTGATGCTCGGGCTCACGGCGCGGCTCGGATTCCTCATGGTGGCGACGAGGCGAAGGGCGATGCCTCGCTCGTACCACTCCCGCGGATAGACGGGGAGCGGCTTGGCGATGATCACGGTCGCGGGCGCCTTGCAGGAATCCGGCGCGAGGTCGAGCTCGCCCTGGCCTCTCGTGACGATGACCCGGACGTAGACGTCGGCGCGCCCCTCGACGCGACCCGCCGCGCGCTCGACCGATGCGCGGATGTCGGATCGCGACCACGGAAGCGAGAGCGCGATCCCCCGAGCGGAGGCCTCGAGCCGGTCCATGTGCGGGTCGAAGCAGAAGAGCCTGCGCACGATGGGAGGGGCCGAGACGGTCCTCACGACCTCGTAGACGCTGTCTCCGAAGAGGAAGCCGTGGTCGAAGATCGAGATCTTCGCCTCGGAGGCGGGGACTTCCTTGCCGTCCAGGAAGACGATCATCCCCGTCGTGGGCACGGACGCGCTCTCCCGAGGGCGGGGATCTTAGCGCTGGGCTCCGACGCCGCAAGGCGCGGGTGGTCTCAGGCTTCGCCGTCCCGGATCAAGCCGTCGGCGCGAAGGGACGCTTCAATCGCGTTCCAGATGGTCGGCGGCGGGCCCTGGCTCGGACCAGGAGATACGGCGCCCGCGACCATGTCGCGGGCGCTCGCCAGCCGGTGGGCCTCGGCGCCACAGAAAGTGCAAGCCCGGACGTGCGCCTCGATCGACTCGCGATCCAGGCCAGCGCCGTTCGGGCTCGCCAGTTGGCCATCGACGTACGACTGGATCTCTTGCGCGATCCGCTCGCAGAACTGGATCAAGCAGGTCAACCCCCAAGGATCCTCATCGGGGCCCATTCTCCGCGAGACCGAGCGGGAAGGCCAGGCCGTTCGCGGGCTTCGCGGACGGCTCCTCCTCGCTCTCTCGAGAAAACGCCTCGACGACCCCAAACCCCGGGGCTTGCCGCGCCGGGCCGAGAGGAGCGCCCCCGCGCTCACAGTCGGCGGGGATCGCCCAGCGACCCCGCGTTTTCCGGCGCGCTTGCCTGGACCGCACCTTCTTTCCGTCGATTCTTGCGGTCGCTCACCTCGGGTTGCCAAAGATTTCGGCTCCGAGGCGGTCAACCCTTGCCCTTCGGACTCCTTCGTTACGACACGCCAGCGGGCTCGACCTCACGCGCGACCGCTGGTCGCGGTCGCGCGCGAGGCGCCCTCAATCCCCAGGCTCGGCAAGGACTTCCGCAGCGAGCGCCGCGTCCTCCTCGGAAGCGGGGGCCAGGACGGCCTTCTGCCTCGAAGCGAGCGCGTCGCGGAACAGCTTCCGCGCACGGTAGAGCTTGCCGCGCACCTGGTTCTCGGACTGACCGAGGACCTCCCCGATCTCTTCGTAGGAGAGGCCTCGTGCTCCCTTGAGCAAGACGATGGCACGCTGCTCCTCGGTGAGCGAGCTCAGAGCCTGCTCGATCTCATCGCGGAGCTCGCGGTGCCCGAGCTCACGCTCGGGCGGCGCGGCGGGCTCCCCGGCCCGGGTCCGTTCGATGAACGTCTCCGGGTCGAGGCGCCGCTCGCGCTCGACCGAACGCCGCTTGTTCTTGCAGGAATTGACGGTGACACGGAACAGCCAGGTCGAGAACTTGGAGTCTCCGCGGAAGCTGTCGAGCTTCCGGAAGACCTGGAGAAAGACCTCTTGAGTCACGTCCTCCGCGTACTGTTGATCGCCCAGGAACCTCCGTGCGAAGACGTAGATCCGGTGAGAGTACTTCTCGTAGAGGACGCGGAATCCGCGCACCTCGCCGCGGCGGCAGACGGCGATGAGCTCGGCGTCCTCGTCCTCTCGAGATTCGGCTTCGACCGACGGGCTGCTCCCGGCAACGGAGCTATCCCGTGGCCCCCCGCCCTCGCACGACAGTTCGACGGTCGAGCGTCGGCCGAAACAGAAGACGCGATTCCCGCCGAGCAAGTCCGAGGAGATGCGATGTCAGGTGAGCGCACTCGTCACGCTCGACTTCGAGTTGAGACCCGAGGCGAGCGCTGCGACGCATACACCCGCGAAGCCAGCGAGCAGAAGAGCGAGGAATGGGAGCGCGTGAAGACGATGGTGCGACGACGCGAGGACGAGCCCCCACGCGAGATATCCTCCGAGGAGCGTCTCGAGGGTGGCCTCTCCCAGGGCGACGCTCGCGCGGTAACGAGGTCGAGCGAGGGAACCACGCTTCGGCGTGCGCACGAACGGCGTCTCGCGGCCCAAGAGGCCCTCGAGGAACGCGCGCGCGTTCGAGAGCGAGAGACCGAGCCCGAGCGCGAACAGGAAGGGCAAGAGTGCGATCGTCTCGAGGACGGCCCGAGCTCCACGCGTCCATTGAGACGCGACGAAGAATGCCGCCACGTTCAGGACCGCCGCCACGAACAGCGCGACGTGAGCCGTTTCGAGGGACGGCATCCTGCGGGGCATGCCGAGGCCGACGAGGGGGACGGCCAGAAGAGCGAGGGCCAGCGCGAGAGCGTGACTCGCGTTCAGCGTGAGCTGGAAGGTCGTCTCGATGCGCGCTCGGAGTGGAAAGCCGGGCGTGCGCCAGACGGCCCCGAGGAGCTTCCGCGCCGTCTGCGCCGACCCCTTGACCCAGCGCCGCTGCTGCGAGCGATACGCGGCGAGGTCGTCGGGGAGCTCACCCGGTGCGCTCACGTCGTCGAGAAAGACGAAGCGCCACCCGGCGAGCTCCGCGCGGATCGAGAGGTCGAGGTCCTCCGTGAGCGTGTCGGCGGACCAGCCCCCCGCTTCTGCGATTGCCTTGCGGCGGAAGACGCCGGCGGTGCCGTTGAAGTTGAACGGCCTCCCGCTCGCGCTCCGCGCAGCTTGCTCGACGCGGAAGTGGCCGTCGAGAAGGATCGCCTGGACGCGCGTCAGGAGGGAGGCGTTGCGGTTCGTGTGCTCCCAGCGCGCCTGGACGAGGCCCACCCGCGGTTCCGCGAAGTGGGGCACCGTCTGCATGAGAAAGTCGCGCGGCGGGACGAAGTCCGCGTCGAAGATCGCAAAGAGCTCGCCCCGCGCCCGCTCGAGCCCGTGGGCGAGCGCTCCGGCCTTCCAGCCGGTGCGCGCGGGCCGCCGGACGTGCTCGATCGACACGCCGCGCGCGCGGAGCTCGCCGATCTTCGCTTCCACGATCCGAGTCGTCTCGTCGGTCGAGTCGTCGAGGACCTGGACCTCGAGCCGATCGTTCGGGTAGTCGAGGCCCGCAGCGGCATCGAGGAGGCGTGCGGCGACCGCCGCCTCGTTGTAGAGCGGAAGCTGGACGGTCACGCGCGGCCACTGCGCAGGAGGGGCGCACGGCTTGGGGGCCTTTCGATTCCGCAGGAGCAAGACGAGGAGGAAGAGTCGGTGAGCTGCGAAAACAGCTAGCGCCGCGAGGACGGCGACGTAGCTCAGCGCGACCGCAACCCGCACGCTCTCGAGCATCGGCTCGCGACAACTTAACACGGAGAAGGCATAGGTCGGCGGGTTCGAGCGCGCGCCAAGGACGGCAGGCGGCTCCAGGTTCCGGAACCGGAACCGGAGCGCTGCAGGGCTCACCCCACAGGAGGCGACCTCCTGGGAGCGCTCTCTCGCCTTCCAAGCTCGAGCCTTCCCCTCGCGGGTTAGGCGGGCTCGGCGGACGGATGACCCGAGCGGTCGTTATAGGGTCTTGTGGGGCGGAGATCGAACTCTCACTCCGCCACCTGCGACCAACATTTCAGGTTCGACGACCGCCCGGTATCACCCGCCGCCTTGCCCTT
>JACQDU010000264.1 GCA_016200955.1 bacterium | reverse complement strand
GGCGATCGAGCGCCCTTTCTTTGCTCCGGGAGCGGCGAGGAGGGCGATCGAGCGCCCTTTCTTTGCTCCGGGAGCGGCGAGGAGGGCGATCGAGCGCCCCTTCTTTGCTCCGGGAGCGGCGACGAGGGCGACCGAGCGCCCCTTCTTCGCTCCGGGAGCGCGAGAGCTCCCGGAGGCTCCGGGTGTTGCTACTTCGCCCCGACGACCTCGACCTGGAAGCGAGCCTCGTCGAGGATGCCCTTCACCTGCGGGATCAGGATGGGCGGGTTCTCCGGCTTCTCGAGGTCGTAGCAGTAGAAGACGTAGAAGTACTTCGTGAGCGTCTTCTCCGTGTCGTCCTTGCCGACGAAGTTCTCATCGACCGCCGCGTAGTAGGCGGCCGCATACCGCATCTCCGCCGGCAAGGAGAGGCTCGCGGGAACGGCGGCGTGGACGGCCTTCCCGAGGTAGACCTTCGTCACGAGAGCGCGGTCGGCCTTCGTGGTGCCGAGGCCGATCCCGGCCTCGCCGAAAGTCTTGAAGCCCTTGAACCACTTGGCGTCCTTGGGCCCGTCGGGCATCGAGAAGGCCTTTTCCTTCTCCGTCTTCCGCTCGAAGCCGAGCCACATGTCCTCGAGGCCGGCCATTTCCTTGCGCTCGGTCTCGGTGGTCGTCTGGAGAGGGTCGTTGACGCGGTCGCGGATGTCCTCGAGCTTTTTCAGGATCGGCTCGAAGTCGGCCTTGTACTTTTCGTCCTTCACGAAGTCGCGCGCTTCCTTGAGCGCCTCCTTCAGGTCGATCGAGCGAATGTTCTTCTCTTCCTTCGGGATCGAGGTGTCCTTGGGGTTCGGAGTGATCTCGTCCAGGTTGAAGAGCCAGGCGGCAGGGATGTCGCCTTCCTCGAGGTCGACCTTCCAGAGGGACTGGAACTTCCTGAGAGGGAGGTCGTCGCACTTGAAGTCGAGCGCGCGCGGGTCGACCTTTCCTCCGCGGACGACCTTGAAGTAACGGTCGCGCACCTGCGACTCGAGCCACTGCGAGATGAATCTTCCTTCCAGGAAGAGCACGAGAGGGACGAGGACCCCCGGGAGCATGAGGCAGAGCGCCGTCAAGCGAGAGCCCATGCCCGGAGTCATCTTGAGCAAGCAGAGCGCGCCCGCGATTCCCATGATCGCCCCGAAGACGATCGGCGCCCATTGCACCGAGTGAGGGATGAAGGGCACGAACGTGGCCAGCTTGGGCAAGATCTCCTTCTGGATCTCGACGTCCGGGTTGTTCACGAGGTCGCGGACGAGCGCGTTCGCGAAGAGCCGCTCCAGGCTCTTCTTGATCATGAGGAACGCGAGCGTCCCCGTGCCCGCGCACACGATCGGCCCCACGACCGCGAGGAGGTAATCGAACGCGTTCTTCTTGGGAGGCTCCGGCGCGGGCCCGGCGCGCCGCGCTCCCTGGGGGCGGCCCTTCGCGTCGGGGCGAGGGCGCTTGCCCGTGGCGGTCTTCGGCTTCTTGGGCTCGGGCGGCCCGTCGTCGGGATCCGGCGCGGTCTCCGCGACGGGAGGAGGAGACGCGGGCACAGGCCCCTTGGTCTTCTTCACGGGGCGCGGCTCGTCCGACTCCTCGTCGCTCGCTTCGTCGCTCTCTTCTTCGGGTCTGGGCGGCTTCGGCACTTGGGTCCCCCTCGATGATCCTGAGTTTCATATCAAAAAAACGTGAAACGCCAAGACGCCCGAGCTTCAAGGGACACCTTTGCGCCTTTGCGTCTTTGCGCCTTTGCGTCTTCCGGTCACGCCTGCCGCCTTCGCGCCTTCTTCTTGACGAACTCGACGATGCTCCCCGTGGGCGTGTCCGGGCCGAAGATCCCGGCGTAACCGGCGCTCTCGAGGACGGGCCGGTCCTCGTCCGGGATCACGCCGCCGCAGAAGAGGAGGACGTCTTGCCCGCCGCCCGCTCGGAGGAGCTCGGCGATCTTGGGAAAGAGGGCCATGTGAGCCCCCGAGAGCGACGAGACCCCGACGGCGTCCACGTCCTCCGAGAGAGCGGCCTCGACGATCTGCTCGGGAGTACGCCTTATCCCCGTGTAGATCACCTCCATGCCGGCGTCTTTCAGCGCCTGCACGATCACGCGAGCGCCGCGGTTGTGTCCGTCGAGGCCCGGCTTCCCTATGAGCACCCGGATCGGCGGCGGCTCGCGCTCGCTCATGCTCTCCCGCTCTCCTCGAGGGAAGCGCGGAAGGCCTCTCGCACGGAGCGCACGATCCCCGCGAGGTCGACCGTGCTCGGGCCTTCGGCCATGACGCGGAACAGGGGCTCCGTCCCCGAATACCGGACGACGAGCCGCCCTCCCCGGGACTCGAGCTCGCGCGAGAGAGTCGAGACGACCTCGCGCACCCGCGGGAGCGAGTCGAGCGGAGGCTTCCTCGGCGCCGGCTCTCCCTCGAGGAGCTGCGGGAAGCGCTCGAAGCCCGAGCACAGCTCCGCGAGCTTCGTGCGCGTCCGTCTCACCTCGCGGAGCACGGCGAGGGCCGTGTAGAGACCGTCTCCCGTCGCGAGCCAGCGCGTGGCGATCACGTGGCCCGACGGCTCTCCTCCGAGCGAGTAGCCTTTCGTGCGGAGGCGCTCGGCTATGTGGCGGTCGCCGACGGCGTCCACGTTCTCGACGCTCACGCCCGATCGCGCGAGCGCGGCCGCGAGGCCGCCGTTCGTCATGGAAGTCCCGACGAGAGTCTTTCCCGGAAGCTCGTTCCGCTTCGCGAGAGCCCGCCCGAGCAAGAAGAGCACGTCGTCTCCGTCGCGGACCTGCCCCGTGTGGTCGGAAAAGAGGGCGCGGTCCGAATCGCCGTCGAAGGCGACTCCCAGGTCGGCTCCTTTCTCGAAGGTCGCGCGCGCGACCTTGTCGGGGAAGACGGCTCCGACGCCCACGCCGATCTTCTCTCCTCTCGGCTCGTCGTGGAGCGCGGTGACGGTGGCTCCGAGCCGCTCGAGGAGAGAGCTCGCGAGCCCCGCGGCGGCGCCGAAGCCGGCGTCCACGACGACTCGCAGGCCGTCGAGCCTCTCCCCCCGGTCCGAGAGCGCGAGCGCGTCGAGATAGCGCGAGCGGGCGTCGGGAAGATCGGTCGCTCGCGCGGCCGGCAAGCGTTCGATCTCCGGGAGAGAGAAGAAGCGCTCCTCGATCGCGCGCTCTCCCGGGTCGTCGAGCTTCCGGGCGCCGGGCTCGAAGACCTTGAGGCCGTTGTCCTCGGGAGGATTGTGCGAGGCGGAGACGACCACCGTGAGAGCGGCTCCTCGCCTCTCTCCCGTCCACGCCGCTCCCGGAGTCGTGAGCGCTCCCGCGTCCTGGACGCGCGCTCCGCCGAGGCCGAGGCCGGCGACGAGAGCATCCCTGAGAGCCGGCCCGCTGGCGCGAGGGTCTCTCGCGACGACGACGCACGGGTGCTCGTCCCCCGAGCGCTCGCGCGCGAGGTCCGCGATCGCTCGCCCGAGCCGCGCGACCGAGAGAGGAGCGAGCGCGCCCTCGAGCGCGCGCCCGCGGATCCCGTCGGTCCCGAAGAGCCGCGGGCTCACTTCGCTGCGCTCGTTTCACACCGGATGGGGGGCTTACGCGCCCCCCGTCCGTATTCCGCGTCGCGTCGCGAGGCGACGCGCCGCGCACGGACTCCCCCCGCGGTGAGCGAGGCCCGAAGGGCCCCGCTCTGGTTCGCTCCGCTCACTTCGCTGCCTCTTTCACGACGAACTGGAACTTGGTCT
>JACQDU010000263.1 GCA_016200955.1 bacterium | reverse complement strand
GTCGCGTTCCTCGACATCGACACGCAGGTCGACTTCGTCGAGCCGGGCGGGAAGCTCCACGCGAGCGGAGCCGAGGCGATCAAGCCGAACCTCGCGAAGCTCTTCGCGCTCGCGCGCGAGCTCAAGGTGCCGCTCGTCTCGAGCGTGGACGCGCACGCCGAGAACGACCCGGAGTTCGCGCAGTATCCGCCGCATTGCCTCCGCGGGACCGCGGGCCAGGAGAAGCTCAAGGAGACGCTCACGGGAGACGAGGTCTACGTCCCGAGCAAGAGGACGGCGGACCTCCCCGACCCCAGGAGAGCTCACGTCGTCCTCGAGAAGCAGGTCTTCCCCGTCTTCGGCAACGAGAACGCCGAGACCGTCTTCCGGTCCACGGGAGCGAAGACGTTCTACGTCTTCGGCGTCGTCACGGAGGTCTGCGTGAAGGCCGCCGCGCTCGGCCTCCTCGAGCGCGGATACGCCGTGCGCGTGGTCGAGGACGCGATCTGGCCGATCGAGGCCAGGAACGGCGAGGCCGCGAAGCAGCTCCTCCGGGAGAAGGGCGCGCGCTTTCTCTCGACGGACGAGGTCCGGAAGACGCTCCTCGCGATGCAGGCCACGTGAGCGGAAAGAAGGAGCTCGCCCGCCTCGAGGTCGCCGCCGACCGGACTCGCGGCTCGCGGTGCGACGAGGGCTTCCTGCGAGTGCGGCGGCTCCGCCTCGTGAACTGCTACCGGGACGGCTCGCGCTCGCGCGAGTACTCGTGCGACATCGTCTCGCGCCCCGGAACGGACGCGATCGCCGTCGTCGTCTGGCACCGCGAGGGCGGGCGGGTCCGCGTCCACCTCAGGCGAGGGACCCGCGCGGCGATCTACCTCCGCCGCGAGAAGAAGGGGGAGCTCGTCCAGCCCGACCCGCGCGAGTACGACACGATCGAGGAGATCGTGGCGGGGATCCTCGAGGCCGAGGACCGGGGCGAGGGCGGTCTCCAGCGCCGCGCCGCGGCCGAGGTCCACGAGGAGGCCGGCTTCGCCGTCCGTCCCGAGGCCGTGCGTCTCCTGGGAGCGGCCTTCTTCGCGACTCCCGGCATCACCGACGAGAAGGTGTTTCTCGCGGAGGTCGAGGTGAAGCCCGGGGAGCAAGGCGCGCTCGCGGGAGACGGCTCCGTCATGGAAGAAGCGGCCGACACCGTGGTCCACGACCTCAAGGAGGCGATCGCCGCCTGCCGGCGCGGCGAGATCCCGGACATGAAGACCGAAGTCGGCCTGCTCCGGCTCGCCGATGCGATCGGATACTTGCCCGCCCTCGATCTCTTCGTGGAAGACCTGCCGGGAGAGCTGCGCGCCCGGTACGGGGCCCCCGGGCTCTGAGCGCGGGGTGACGCGACCACCCTCCCGATCGCCCTGAGCGTAGCGCTCGCCGCGGGCGAGCCGCGAAGTCGAAGGGCTACTTCGTCTTCATCTCCTTGAGCACGCATCGAACGCGGAAGGAATCCTTGTCGGTCTTGACCTCGGTCTCCTCGCGCACGATGCCGACGCCCGGCGAGAGCCACTTGGCGGAGGAGCTCGTGGAGTCGTCGCTCCCCTTGTAGGTCGCGAGGATCAGGACCGTGTCGAAGGTGCCGGCCGGCGTCTTCACGCGCTCCTCGCGGAGGACGGTGAAGCTCTCGGTGCCCGTGGCGGCGGCCGTCTTGCCCTCCCACGTCCAGCTCGAGCCCACCTTGAGCTCGCCCGAAAGGATCGGCTGCGCGGGGACGAGGTCGAACGTCTTCTTGTGCTCGCCGACTCCGAGCATGCGGCGCAGGCAGAGGACCTTGCCCTCCTCCTCGCGGAAGAACGCCGACTGGGCGAGCTCGCCGTTCAGCTTGTAGTCGAGCGTGCGCACGTCCTTGTCGTCGATCTTCACGGGAGCCGTCCCGATCGGGACGAGGACCTCGAGGCGGTCGGTCCTCGGCTTGTCCTTGGGCCCCTCGTCCGGGTTGGCGCCGGTCGCGCCGTACCAGAACTTGAGCTCGTATGTCCACTTCCTGCCGTCGTCGAGGGGGAAGAGGCCTTTCCGCGAGACGGTGCCCGGCGCGAGCAGAGAGCCCGCGGGAGCGGCCTTCGCGGGGTCGGGCGCCTTCGTGTCCTTGTCCTTCGGATCGGACGAGGTGTCCGGCGCGGGATTGTCCGCGGGCTTGTCCGCGGGCCTGTCTGCGGGCTTGTCCGGCGTCGCCGGCTTCTCCTGCGCGCGCGCGACTCCCAGGGCGACCGCTCCCGTGAGCAGGAGGACGAGCCCGAACCGCTTCATGCGTTCCTCACTCTCGTTACTTGTCTTGCTTGGAGGAGCCGGTGTCGTGCGAGAGGAGCTCGGACCGGGTCGCGGTCCGGTGCTTCTCGTCGGGAGGGACGATCGCGTTCTCCTCGTGCGTCACGCCGACTCCGCGGACGAGCGTGAGCGTGTGGTCCTGCGTCGCGACCCTCGTCGCGTCCTTGCCGTGGACCTTTCCTTTCATGGAGACGACGATCTCGTCGCGGCCTTCCTTGTCGAGGCCCTTCCGCGTGACCGTCGTCAGGTAAGACTCGCGGCCGTCGGTCGAGGTCCAGCTCCAGACCGCTCCGACCGAGTCGAGCTTCGAGAGGACGAGGTAAGGCCGCGGCGGATCCGAGATCCGCTCGGCTCCTCCCTGGGCCTTCGTGCTCAGGAGGAGGATCGCGTCGCCCTCGAGGGCGTAGGTCTCGGTGAGCTCCACGTGGTTCTCGATGCGCTCCTCGACGAGGACGGCGTCGCGCTCGGCGACCTTCACCGCGGAGAGGTTCGTGCGGTCGCGCACGGCGAGCTGCTTCGTGCTGTCGACCTCGAGCGTGAGGCGGTACTTCCAGTGCCGCTTGAGGTCGAGCGGGAAGTAGCTCGCGGGCGAGCGGTCCTCGCCCCGCGCCGGCACGAGGGCGAGCGCCCCGAGGGCGAGGATCGCGAGGGCTCCTCCGGTCTTCTTCAGGGAGGAGAGAGGGACGAGCATGCGACGGATTCTAGCACCTGACCGCGGGCGACGCCGTTTCCGGCTGGAGCGCGCGGCCGAGGATCAGTTCTTCGAGTCGTCTTTCTTCGAGTCGTCTTTCTTCGAGTCGTCCTTCTTCGAGTCCTTCGCCTTCCGCTCGCGCTTCTCCTTCTTGGGCTCGCCGCCGCCCTCGAGCTTCGACTTGAGGAAGACGCCGCATCCCGGGTTCTTGTCGCTGTCGTGGGTGCACTTCGCCTTGGGATCGGTCTTCTCGAAGAGCATGCCGGTGCCCTCGCAACGGTAGACCGCTATGACCTTCTTAGTGTTCTTGTTCTCGAGCCACCAGCGGTTCCACTCGTTCGTGCCCTTGAGATGCTCGCCGGTGATCGCCGCGAGGAGGTCCTAGGTCGCCTTGCCGTACTCGTCGTCCGAGCCCTTACCGCCGCGCTTGCCCATCGAGACGAGGAAGAGGAGCGCGTCGTCCATCGCCCGCGGGCTCGCGATCTGAGTGAGGGCCTTGAGCGCGGTCGTCGTGAAGATCGGCGGCTCCCCGTCGTTCGCCACGGGAGGGCTCTTGGACCGGCCCGGCGGCTTCTTCGCGAGGAGGCCCACGAGGACCGGCACGGCCTCGTCGGAGCTCGTCGCTCCGAGCGCCTTGATGATCGCGGCGTTCACGTCCTTGAGCGACACGTCGTCGGGCTGGAGCGCGCTCGCGAGCACCTTGACGGCGTTCGGCGTCCACTGGGCGCCGATCTCCGCCGCCGCCGCTCGCCGGACGAGCTGGGACGAGTCCTTCGTGAGAGGCGCGGCGAGCGCCTCGACGATCCGCTTGTGCTTCGTGTTCCCGAGCGTCTTCACGGCCTTCTCGCGGACCGAGTCCTCCTTCGAGGCGTAGTCCGCCCTGAAGGCGGAGAGAGCCGCCGTCACCTCGGCGTCGCTCGCGTAAGCGCTCGCGGCACGGGCGAGTGCGAAGCTCGCGAGCACGACGACCGGGGTGAGAAGGGCTGCTTTCTTCATGGTCGGGGACGTTCCTCGTCGGGCAGAGTGCCCGGTGCCGACCCGGAGCTGACACCGCATCCGGGAGCG
Source organism: bacterium (assembly GCA_016200955.1). GTDB lineage: Bacteria > Planctomycetota > J058 > J058 > JACQDU01 > JACQDU01. The sequence goes on along the minus strand of JACQDU010000263.1, from coordinate 1,134 downwards.
CGAGCTTCCGTGCGCTTCTCTCCTCTCTCTGGTAGCGTGGAAGCCAAGAGGCTCGCTTTCTTTGCGCCAGCGCGAGGTCTACGACGCGATCCGGAAGCTCGACCAGTCCGGCGAGCCCGCGGTGCTCGCGACGGTCGTGCGCGTGATCGGGTCGTCTCCCGGCTCGCTCGGCTCGAAGATGCTCATCGCCGGGAGCGGCCAGGCCGTGGGCACGGTCGGCGGAGGCTGCGTCGACGGAGCCGTGTACACGGCGGCGAAGCAGGTCCTCTCGGACGAGCGCCCGCGCACGATCACGGTGGACCTGACCGAGAGCGACGACCCCGAGCACGGCCTGATCTGCGGCGGGCGAGTCGAGGTCTTCCTCGAGCCGCTCGTCACGGCCCATCTCTACGTGTTCGGGGCGGGCCACGTGGGACAGGCGCTCGCTCGAGCTGCGCTTCTGCTCGACTGGAAGGTCGTCGTCGTGGACGACCGCGCGCAGTTCCTGAACGAGCCCCGCTTCCCGGGCTGCGAGCGACTCGTCGCTCCCTTCGAGGAAACGCTCGCGAGGCTCCGGGCGCGCGCCCCGGCTTACGTGGCCGTCGTCACGAGAGGACACCGTTACGACCAGCAGTGCCTCGAGTGGGCGATCTCGCAGGACGCGCGCTACGTGGGCCTCGTCGGGAGCCGGGTGAAGATCCGGAAGATCCTCGAGCGGGCGCTCGCGCGCGGCCTGCCTCTCGAGCGCCTCGAGCGCGTGCGCGCGCCGATCGGCCTCGACGTGGGAGCCGTCACCGTCGAGGAGATCGCCGCCTCGATCGCCTGCGAGCTCGTGGCCGTGCGCCGCCGCGGGACGGAGGTCTCGCGCGAGCTCGCGCTCCCGGGCGTGCTCGACGAGCGCGACAGGAGACGGCTCCGGGGGAGGAAGCCCACCGAGCTCCGCCCGCTCTCTCGCTGCGAGGGCGACGAGGTCCCGAGCGAAGCCCGCCTCTCGTCCGAGGACGACGAGGACGCGACCTGAGAACAAGGAGAGCCTGAGAATGCGCCGCCCGTTTCTCCTCTCGACGCTCGCGCTCGCGCTCGCGGGATGCGGCTCCGAGGACGCGAAGCCCGACGACTCCCCCAAGACGAGCGCGCCGCCCAGGAAGGCGCCGC
>JACQDU010000125.1 GCA_016200955.1 bacterium | reverse complement strand
GACCATGGCTGAGCGAAGCGGGGGCAAGATCGAGGCAGCTGTCGCGGGCGTGATCCTCGTCGTCGTCGTGGTCCTCTTCGCGAAATACTACGAGCGGGGGACGGGCCCCGACTCCGCGGCGAACACGAAGCCCGCGGCGACGGAAGGCGTTCAGTAACTCCCGCTCGAGCTTCACCCATTGATTCCCGAGTGTGGCCGAAGGCCCGCTCGGGCTCCTACCCACTCGCGGCCCACCTCACGGTGGGCCGCTTCCGTTCGTTGAAGATCCGTCGCCCACGTGGCGTTTCACCTCCGCTCGGGTAGATTGTTCGCCCGCGTGGAGGGACTCCCATGAAGCTCCTGAAAGCGCTCCTGGTGGCCGCGCTCGTGCCGCTCGTCGTCTTCGGAGCGCTCGCGCTCTCGCTCGATGCGGCGGCGGAGGACGAGAAGTCCGTCACGGTCCGCTGGTACGGGCAGGCTTGCTTCGAGCTCGACTTCCCCGGAGGGCTCGTCGTGCTCGTCGATCCCTTCAAGGGGGACATGGGCTACGCCTTCCCCAAGAGCGTGAAGCCCGACCTCGTGACGATCTCCCACGAGCACGGGGACCACAACAACGACAAGGACGTCTCGGGCTCGCCCAAGGTCCTTCGCGGTCTCACGTCCGAGGACCCGAAGACGCAGGACTGGAAGGACCACGACGTGACGACGAAGGGCGTGAGGATCCGCACCGTGCGCACCTTCCACGACGAGAAGGAGGGCAAGGCTCGCGGGAAGAACGCCGTCTTCGTCTTCGAGCCCGAGAAGGCGGACGAGTTCGCGACGATCGTGCACCTGGGAGACCTCGGGCACGCGCTCACCGACGAGCAGGTGAAGGCGATCGGCAAGCCGGATGCCGTTCTCGTGCCGGTCGGAGGGACGTTCACGATCGACGCCAAGACGGCGAAGGCCGTCTGCGAGCAGCTCAAGCCGAGTCACCTGATCTACCCCATGCACTACAAGACGAAGGTCCTCAAGATCGACCTCGCGACCGTGGACGACTTCGCGGCCCTCTTCGACGACCGCGTGAAGCGCCTCGACGGCAACGAGGACAAGGCCACTCCGCTCGGGCGCGGCTCGTGGCCGAGGGAGAAGGGCAAGGCGCCTTACGTGCGGATCCTGGGCTACGAGCCTGCGCCAGGAAAGCCGGGGAAGGAAGCTGCGACCATGAACGTCGAGTCCGTGCGAGCCTGGATCAACAAGATGCCCGGGCCCGCGGCGAAGCCCGAGCTCCACGCGAGCTTCGAGATCGCCTGCGAGGGCGGCCCCACCGGAGCCACCGTCACCGTGAGCGCGACGATCGAGAAGGAGGGGAAGTCCTTGGGAGCCGTCGAGCTCCAGGACGAGAAGACGGGCGAGGCGCAGCCCAAGGGCGGCTTCGTCCTCAAGCCCGGCGACAAGCGGAAGCTCGTCCTGATCGCCAAGGAGGGCCAGACGGCACCCAAGGGCGCGACCTTGAGCTACGAGGTCCACCTCGACTCGACGAGCGGAACCCGGCATACGAAGAGCGCGGCTCCCGTACAGGAAGTTGATTGAGGACGCGGTCTCGCCTTAGAATCGTGGATCGTCGGGGAACGGAGCCTAGTCGCGCTCTCCTTTCGCCGAGACGCCGTCTCCAGGGATCGACGCCGGAGGAGCGACCGAGTGCGCCTGAGTGAGATCATCACGCCCGAGGCCGTGATCCCGAAGCTCCGCGCGACCGACCGCGACGAGGCGATCCTCGAGATCGTCGACCACCTCGTCGAGCAGAAGAGGATCAGCGAGCAGCAGAAGGACGACCTCGTCGTCGAGTTCCTGAAGCGCGAGGCGCTCGGCACGACGGCGATCGGCCACGGCGTGGCGATCCCTCACGTGAAGACGGACAAGCTCAAGGAGTTCATGGGAGCGCTCGCGATCTCGCGGAGCGGCGTCGAGTTCTCCTACGACGAGCCGCCGGTCAACGTGATCTTCCTGTTCCTCTCTCCCGCCCGCGCGGTGTCCGGGCACTTGAAGCTCCTCGCCCACATAGGCGGGATCCTGCGGCACGAGAACTACGTGAAGCTCCTCAAGGACGCCCAGACGCGCGAGGAGCTCGTCGACCTCGTCAAGGACGCCGAGCGCATGATCTTCGGCGAGGGCGGGGGCGGCGGGGACGACAAGGACAAGGATCGCGTCCCGGCTTGAAGCTGGACGGCTGAGGCCACCCCTCCACGGCGCGGCGACCGGAGCCTCTGGCAAGGGCTCGGACTCGCATGACGCGGCCGGTCGTTTCACCCGATATCAGCGAGCAGGACCCGACATCCCTCAATCGCGGGGGCGCCATTCCGGTTTCAAACCCCGGCCCGTAGTGTCAAATACCGGAGGCGCGAGGTGACCCTTCTACGCATGGAACCGCCTGAGGTCGTCCCCGCGGAGCCCGACGACCGGACCCTCATGGTGCTCACGCGGGAGCCGGGCCAGCGGCGGAGCGCGCTGCGCGTCCTCTACGAGAGACACCAGGACGAGCTGTTCGGCTTCCTCCTCCACGTGCTCCGCGACGGAAGCGCGGCGGAGGACGCGTTGCAGGAGACGTTCGTGCGCCTCGCCACGAGCGCCGAGCGCTCCTCCGGGTCGCGCACGGAGCGCGCGCCCCCAGGCCATTGAACGCTGGCCCGCGACGTCGTAGGCTTCCGCGCGGGACGCCCTCGCCGGAGGAGAGAGAAGTGAGCGAAGACGCGCCCTCCGCCCGCTACTTCTACCTCCGGCGCCTGCACTCCCTCACGGGAGTGGCGCCGCTCGGGCTCTTCCTGCTCGACCACTTCTTCACGAACGCCTACTCCTGGACTCCCTCGTCCTTCAACGAGCACGTGAAGGCGCTGAACGAGATCCCGGGAGTCCAGGCGATCGAGTGGAGCGTGATCATCGCCCCGATCCTCTTCCACGGAGGGCTCGGGATCTGGATGGCCTCGCGCGCCGACTGGAACCAGGGGCAGTACTCGAACTACCGGAACGTCATGTACGCGCTCCAGAGGGTCACGGGAGTCATCGTCCTCCTGTTCGTCCTCTTCCACCTCGCGCAGTTCCGGATCATGCAGGAGGCGGCGTTCAAGAACACCTCGCTCCCGGAAGCGGTCGTGCCCGGCACCGGCGGCGCCGGGCTCTACGACCCCTACGGCACCGTCCAGCGAGGGCTCCACGCGAACGGGCTCATCGTGCCGTTCTACGTGCTCGGGATCGTCGCGGCATCGTTCCACTTCGCGAACGGGATCTGGAGCTTCTGCGTGACCTGGGGGATCACGGTCGGCCGCAGGATCCAGCACGTCATGAGCTGGGCGACCATGCTCATCTTCCTGGGAGTCTCGACGTTCGGGATCTACGCGCTCCTGGGCTTCGTGTTCACGCACTCCCACACCTAACGAGAGAGCGACCGTGGCCGACTCGCAGCGATTCGTCGTCGTCGGAGGAGGCATCGCGGGCCTCATGACCACGATCAAGCTCGCGGAGCTCGGGAAGAACGTGGACCTGTTCTCCTTCCAGCCCGTGAAGCGCTCGCACTCGGTCTGCGCGCAGGGAGGGATCAACGGCGCCGTCAACACGAAGGGCGAGGGAGATCATCCCGAGATCCACTTCGTCGACTCGGTCAAGGGCGGCGACTTCCTCGCGCACCAGCCGCTCGTGCGCGGCATGTGCTACGCGGCGCCGAACATCATCTACCTGTTCGACCGCATGGGCGTCGCCTTCAACCGGACGCACGAGGGCCTGATCGACTTCCGGCGCTTCGGCGGAACGCTCCACTCGAGGACCGCGTTCGCCGGAGCGACGACCGGCCAGCAGCTCCTCTACGCCCTCGACGAGCAGGTCCGCCGCTACGAGGCCGAGGGCAGGGTCGCGAAGTACGAGGGTTGGGAGTACCTCGGCATGATCCGCGACGACTCCGGCCGCTGCCGGGGAGTCGCCTGCGTGAACCTCCGGAACCTCGAGGTGCGCGCGTTTCCGGGAGTCGCCACCGCCCTCGCGACCGGCGGGCTCGGCGTGGTCTTCGGGAAGTCGACCATGTCCATGACCTGCACCGGCACGGCCGTCGGGAGCGCTTACCTCGAGGGCGTGAAGTACGCGAACGGCGAGTTCATCCAGGTCCACCCCACGGCGATCCCGGGCCCCGACAAGCTCCGCCTCATGTCCGAGTCCGCTCGCGGCGAGGGCGGGCGCGTCTGGACTCTCCGCGACGGGAAGCCGTGGTACTTCCTGGAAGAGAAATACCCGCGCTTCAAGAACCTCGTCCCGCGCGACGTGGCGAGCCGGGAGATCTTCAAGGTCGTTCAGGACCTCGGCCTGGGAGTCGGCGGGAAGGAGATGGTCTACCTCGACGTGACCGAGCTCAAGCCGGACACGCAGGAGAAGCTCGCCGGGATCCTCGAGATCTACGAGAAGTTCGTGGGAGAAGACCCGCGCCGCGTGCCCATGAAGATCTTCCCGGGAGTCCATTACTCGATGGGAGGGCTCTGGATCGACTACGAGCCCACCGAGGACGGCTTCGTCGAGCCGACTTCTCCCAGGAACCACCAGACGAACGTCCCGGGCCTCTACGCGGTGGGCGAGTGCGACTACCAGTATCACGGCGCGAACCGGCTCGGCGCGAACTCCCTCCTCTCGTGCATCTACGGCGGCATGCTCGCGGGCCCGGCCATGGCGAAGTACGCCGAGTCGAAGACCCTGGGCGAGGCGCGCGAGCGCGACTCCGACCTCACGGTCGCGAAGTGGAAGGAGAGGATCGAGCGGCTCCGCAAGATGGACGGGAAGGAGAACGCCTATCTCCTCCACCGTGAGCTGGGCGAGATCATGACGAAGAACGTCACGATCGTCCGCGACAACAAGAAGCTCGACCAGACGATCGACAAGATCAAGGAGCTCAAGGAGCGCTGGAAGAGCTGCCACGTGCTCGACACGGGCTCTCACATGAACCAGCCTCTCCTCTTCCTGAACCAGCTCTCG
>JACQDU010000254.1 GCA_016200955.1 bacterium | reverse complement strand
GGAGGCTCGAGAGCCTGGGCGGGGAGCACGGGATCCGGGAGAGGCCCCCGCGGAGCGGCAGCATCGTCGTGCGGGCGATTCGCCCAGTAAGGCTCGACCGGAGGAGCCCAGGGAGCGGGCTCCGGCGCGGCCGCCTGGGGAGGAAGGTCGAGCCCCTCCTCGTCCGCGAGGCCGGAGCTCTCGTCCTGGTCGTCGTCGTCGCTCTCGTCCTCTCGCGCCTCGAGCGTGCGGCGGCCGGTCGGAGCGTTCGCGACGAGAGCCGGGGCTGCGTGCCCGGGCTCCTGCGAAGCGGCGGGAGCGGGCTCGAGGACGAGCTCGTCCTCCCGGGAAGGGAGCGTGAGCTCGGCGTCGGGGACTTCCCTGTAGTACTTCCCGTGCTCTTTCCCGGCGGGGGAAGCCTTGTGCCGGAAGCCGACCTTCTGGAGGCAGCCGAGCCACTCGAGCCAGCGGATCCACGCCTCGAACTGCGGCATCGACGGCCGCCTCCCGACGTAAGCGGAGGTCCCGATCCGGCGGAACATCTCCGTCACGGCGAGGAACTCGTCGCCCAGCTCTCGCAGGACGAACTTCGTGAGGTACCCGTGCAGCTCGAGGAAGCGCTCGGCCTCGGCCTCGACCTTCTTCTTCTGCTTGTCGAGCGCCGAGAGGAGCTCGCGCGAGACCTCCGTGAGCTCTGGCGCCTTCTGCGGGACCTTCTCGATCCCGAGGAGGCGCTCGCAGAAAGCGAGGAAGCGGCGGTCGAAGATCTTCCTCGTGCGGAGCCATTTGGTGTACTGGCGCTCGCTCGGCTTCTCCTCCGCGACGTGGAGGAGGAGCTCCTTCAGAGTGTAGAGGTGCCAGTCCTTCGGCTTCTCCGGGTGAGTCGCGAAGTCGAGGAGCTGCGCCATGCCGGTGATCCTCGTCGAGGCTCATGCTAGCATTCGCGAAATTCTCGGAGAGAGAGCGCGGCGGAGGTTCCGGTGTCGAAGAAGCTCAACTTCCAGGAAGTGATCCTCGCGCTCCAGCACTACTGGTCCGAGAAGGTCGGCTGCCTCGTCGTCCAGCCCTACGACACCATGAAGGGCGCGGGGACGCTCAACCCGCACACCTTCCTCCGCGCGCTCGGGCCCGAGCCGTGGAAGGCCGCGTACGTCGAGCCGTCGCGGCGTCCGACCGACGGCCGCTACGGGGAGAACCCGTTCCGCCTGCAGCACTACTACCAGTTCCAGGTGATCGTGAAGCCGTCTCCCCGGAACGCGCAGGAGCTCTACCAGGGCTCGCTCGAGGCGCTCGGGATCGACCTCGCGCTCCACGACCTCCGCTACGTCGAGGACGACTGGGAGCAGGCGACCTTCGGCTGCGCGGGCCTGGGCTGGGAGGTCTGGCTCGACGGGATGGAGGTCTCCCAGTTCACTTACTTCCAGCAAGTGGGCGGGCTCGAGCTGGACCCGATCAGCTTCGAGATCACCTACGGGCTCGAGCGGATCGCCATGTTCATCCAGGGAGTCGACTCGGTCTACGACCTCGAGTGGGCTCGCGGGGGGGCGGGGGGGGCGCAGCTCCCCCACGCAGGTGTGGTGAGCTACGGCCAGGTCCACCTCGAGAACGAGCGCGAGGGCTCGCGCTACGACTTCGAGGAAGCGAACACGGAGCTCCTCTCGAAGCACTTCGACGAGCACGAGGGCGAGGCGTTCCGGCTCCTCATGCTCTGGGCGGAGAACGAGGCGCTGGGCCCGCTCATCTACGCCTCCTACGACGAGACGCTCGCGTGCTCGCACTGCTTCAACCTGCTCTGCGCGCGCGGCGCGATCTCGGTCGCGCAGCGGCAGATCTACATCGGCCGGATCCGGCGCCTCGCGCAGCGGATCGCCGAGGCTTACGTCGCGAAGCGCGAGGCGCTCGGCTTCCCGCTCGGCCGCGCGACTCCCGCCGCGCTCACGCCGGCTTCCTGAGTCCAGCCTTCGCTCCGGGCGAAGGCGATCGTGAGAGAAGAAACGTGCCCGACCTCCTTTTCGAGCTGTACTCGGAAGAGCTGCCGGCGAGCTACCTCGACCGCGCGATCGACTCGCTCCCCCGGGCGGTCTTCCAGCGACTCTCGGAGCTCCGCCTCCTCCTGGAGAGCGCGAGCGAGAAGAGCGTGCGTTGCACCGGCTCGCCGCGACGGATCGTCTTTCACTTCGAGAACGTCCTCTCCGAGCAAGCGAGCAAGGAGGAGGAGCTCGTCGGCCCTCCCGTCTCGGCGGCCTTGAAGGAAGGGAAGCCGACGAAGGCGGCGGAGGAGTTCGCGAAGAAGGTCGGCGTGGCGCTCGAGAAGCTCGAGCAGAGAGACGTGCCCGGGAAGAAGGGCCGCTACCTCGTCGGCAAGAAGAAGACGGCCGCGCAGCCCGCGCTCGCCGTCTTGCCGCAGGCCCTCGTCGATATCCTGAAGTCCATCGAGTTCCCGAAGAGCATGACCTGGGTCCCGGGCTCGAAGCTCCGCTTCGCGCGCCCGCTGCGCGAGATCGTCGCGCTCCTCGGGGGCGAGGTCGTCCCGCTCGAGTGGAACGGGGTGAGGAGCGGGCGCGTGACGCGCGGCCATCCCTTCCTCGCCCCTGGCCCGATCGAGCTCGCGAGCGCGTCCTGGGACGCGTACGAGCGCGCGCTCGAGAAGTGGAAGGTCATCGTGGACCGCGAGAAGCGCCGCTCGCGGATCCGCGAGCTCGTCTCGCGCGAGGCGGGCCGCGCTCCCAACGAGAAGATCGTCGAGGTGACGGCGAACCTCGTCGAGTGGCCCGAGGTCATGACCGGGCGCTTCGACGAGCGCTTCCTGGAGATCCCGGCGTCGGTGATCCGCGCGGCGATCGAGGGGCACCTGCGCGCCTTCCCGATCGCGGATGCGAACGGCGCTCTCGCGAGCCGCTTCGCGTTCGTCGCGAACCGGCCGAAGAACGAGACGATCGTCCGCGGGAACGAGCGCGTCCTCGCGGCGCGCCTCTCGGACTCCCTGTTCTTCTTCAAGAAAGACCAGGAGCAGAACAAGCTCAAGGAGATCGCGCCCAAGCTCAAGGACGTCGTCTTCCAGGAGAAGCTCGGCTCCTACTCGGAGAAGCAGGAGCGGGTCGGGAAGCTCGCACTCGAGCTGGCGGGCGCGCTCGGCTGGAAGAGCGCCGAGACGATCGGCGAGGCCGCTGCTCTCATGAAGGCCGACCTCTTGACCGAGGTCGTGGGCGAGTTCCCCGAGCTCCAGGGCGAGATCGGCTCCGACTACGCGCGGCGCCAGGGCATCGCGGACGAGGTCGCGCGCGCGATCCGCGAGGCCTACCTCCCGCGTCACGAGCGGGACGAGCTCCCCGAGACGAGGACCGGGATCGCGCTCTCGATCGCGGAGCGGCTCGACAACGCCGTCTCGGCGTTCGCGACCGGCATGAAGCCCACGGGCTCCAAGGACCCTCTCGGCGTGCGCCGGCAAGTGATCGGCGTGCTGCGGATCCTGAGAGAGAGACAGCTCTCCGTGAGCCTCGAGCGCCTCGTCGCGAGCGCGGCGGCGAACCTTCCCGAGGCCGCTCTCGCTCCGAGGAAGAAGCCCGACCCCAAGGCCGGACCTTACGACTTCGCGGCGGCGCGGCGCGCTCTCGCGACGGAGGTGCTCGAGTACGCGAGGGGCCGGCTCGTGACGATGGCCCAGGACGAGGGCCACCGAAGCGAGATCGTGCAGGCCGTCCTGAGAGTCGGCTTCTCCGATGTCCCCGACGTCTGGTCTCGCCTCGACGCGCTCGAGCGGATCTCGCGAGAGCCCTGGTTCCTCGACCTCGCGAAGCTCGCGGAGCGCACGCGGAACATCACGAAGGACGCGGCGCCCGGCGAGCCGTCCTCGGACTCGCTCCAGAAGCCGGCGGAGAAGGCCCTCTTCTCGGCGATCGAGGCGAGCCGCCCTCGCGTCCTCGACGCCCTCTCGAACCGCCGCTACGACGAGGCCGCGAAGCTCGTCTTCGACTCGCTGTTCTCACCCGTGGACCAGTTCATGAAGGACGTTCTCGTGAACGATCCCGACGCGGCGATCCGCAAGAACCGCCTCGCCTTGCTCAAGGTCGTCCACGGCCTCCTCGCCGAGCGGTTCGCGGACCTGGCAGAGGTCGCCACCTCGAAGACCGCGTGACTTTTGCCACGTTTCTTGCGCGATGGAACGTGCCGACCGCGAAATGATGAGCGGCTCGCCGGCGTTTTCTCCGTGTAACTCCAGAAGACCGGGCGTCGAAGCTTGGGTCTTCAAGTTGCAACCCGGGTGAGCGGTAATGGTCCAGGAACGAACGCGGATTCTTTACGTGGACGACGACGAGGACGCCCGCTCCCTAATCGGAACGGCGCTGACGCTCCGTGGTTACACGGTGCGGTGCGTGCCCGACGGGAAGATGGCGCTCGCCGAGCTCGAGCGCGAGCCGGCGGACCTCGTCCTCCTCGACCTCACGCTCCAGGGCTCGACCGGGATCGAGACCTGCCGTCGCATCAAGGCGCTCACCGAGGATGCCTTCCTGCCCGTGATCTTCCTCACGGCGCGATCGGACGTGGCCGAGAAGGTGAAGGCGCTCGAGGGAGGAGGCGACGACTTCTGCGTGAAGCCGATCCTCCTCGACGAGCTCGACGCGCGCATGCGCGTCCTCCTGCGCATGCGCTCGCGCGAGCGCTTCCTGCGAGCCGAGACGCAGAGGTTCCGGAAGATCGCGCTCGTC
>JACQDU010000253.1 GCA_016200955.1 bacterium | reverse complement strand
TACGAGGCGTTTGGGAAGGAGGTCGTCGAGAACGGCGAGGGCGAGCGGCGGCACGGGAGCGCGTTCGGGAATCCGTATCGGTTCCAGGGGAGGTGGAAGGACTTCGAGGAGGGATCGCCGCTCGTCTACTTCAGGGCGCGCTACTACGACCCGGAGACGGGGAGGTTCACGTCGAGGGACCCGATCGGGATCCTCGGCGGGATCAACCTGTATGGGTTCTGCGGGAACAATGGCGGGGCCAACATCAGCTGCGGCAAGCAAGAGAGAAGAGGCGACTCCGCCTACGCGGTCGTATGGGTGACGGTCGTCCGAGAACAGTGTTCGACGAAAGGCCTCGTCGAAGACCGCCTCGTCAAGGAGATCGCTGCGGAGAAGTCCGGCTGGACGTTCTTTCCAACGACGGAGGCGGCGAAGGCATGGGAGCGGCGGCTCGCCTCGATCGCGCCGAAGATGGCACGAGACCTTGCCGTGGAAAAGGGTCCAGAGGTTCTCGAGCGAACTGCCGCCGCGCGGGACGCAGTCGCGCGCTACCTCCGATTCCTCGGGGGATTCGAGAGCCCATGGCAGGCGCGCGCTGCCTTGTCTACCGACATGTCGGACGCGGATCAACGTGAGGCCGCCCGACTCGCCGAGTTCGCGGGTGTGCTCAAGGTGCGCGGTGCCGGGGACCAGTATGCAGCGGCCTGCACGGCCATCGTCAAGCACGCGGCGACCGTCGAGGAGACTCCCATGCCGTTCCGCGGCGTGTCCCCGCTCGACGAACGCAATCTCATGTGGCGGATCCAGCTCCTTACCGATGCGCTCATGCACCAATGGCCTTTGTCGCCCGGAGAAGGAGAGTAGTTTGCTTCGCCCGGCATGTCCGCGGCGGTGATCGCTTGCCGCCTGCGACTCGATGTTACGGGACGGGCTATGAGATTTCTCGGAGGACGGCCAGACTGATGTCGCTCGGGACGGCCGAACTGATGTCACCGAGGACGGCCTGACTGATGCCGGCGTCCTCGCGTGAGGCCGCGCGGGGACGCCTGAGCTGATGTCGGCCGGGACGGCCAAACTGATGTCGCGCGGGACGCCTCAACTGATGCCGTGCGGGACGGCCAAACTGATGTCGGCCCGCCGACGCTGAGGCCTCGGGCTCATGCTCCGAGCTGAGGGGAGCCCTCGACCTCGCCGCCCTCGCCATCGGCCCCATCTTCAACACCGGTGGTTCTTGACACCGTCCGCGTGCTTCGCGATCTCCTTCTGCTCGAACCCGGCCTTCCGCAGCACCTGGACTTCGTGTCGCTTCATGAGGTCGATCATCTCCCTTCGTCTCCGAACCGGCCTGAGAAGCCAGGCGGTCGGAGGAACCTAACTAACGTCGGAAGGGACCGGCCAGAATTACTGGAACCGACAGGCCCCGCTCGGCCGATGAGGCCAAGCGCCTTCCCCGACGGAAGATGCGGGCGCGGCGCGTGCACAGGTGGCATCTGTTTCACTATCTCCGGAGCATCGATTACTACTCGCTCCATGTGTTTCACTATCTCCGGAGCAACGATTACTACTCGCTCGATGTGTTTCGCTCTCTCCGGAGAGTGTTCGACTGACGGCGCCATCACCATTGCTCCCTCCGGAGGGTGTTTCGAGGAGCGCGCGATCTCCATTGCTCTCTCCGGAGAGTGTTTCGAGGATCGGGGACGTCGCTCGAGATTCTTCCGTGAAGTCTTCGGCAGAGCGCGCCGACTGTTTCCGACGCTCCGGAGATGCAATACTGATCGCGCCCATAGCATTACTGATGGCGCCGATAGAAATACTGATGGCGTCGATAGCATGGCTCTCTCCGGAGACAGCCTGGCGGATCGGGTCGATAGCATTGCTTTCGCTGGAGATAGCGTGGAGGAGCGCGTCGAGAGCATGGCTCCCTCCGGAGAGAGCGTTGCGGATCGGGCCGATCGTCTTCCTTCGCCCGGAGGCAGCAATGAGGAGCGCGGCGACCGGATTGCTTCGCGCGGGAGGAGCATTCGTGGCGGCGTCGATGTGATGACTCTCTCCGGATGAAGCGTCGCGGAAGGCGGCGACAGCATTCGTCTCTCCGGATGGAGCCATCGGGAGCGCGGCGATTCCCTTGCATCATCCGGAGAGAGCTCGAAGGACGGGCCGACTCGTCTCGGTGTCTCCGGATGCAGCGTGACACCCGGCCTCGATGTCATTGATCCCTCCGGACGGAGCACTGAGGAGCGGGGCGATCTCCTTGCTTCGTCCGACGGGAGTCTTGCTGGCGGGGCTGTTCTCGTTGCTGTCTCCGGAAGGAGCCTTGCTGGCGAGGGCGACGTCGTTGCTTCCTCCGGAGAGAGTCTTGCTGACGGCCGCGATGTCATTTCTTCGCACGGAGGGAGCGTTGCTGACGCCGTCGATCTCATTGCTTCCTCCGGGGAGAACGTCGCGGACGGCGGTCATCTCATTGCTCCCACCGGAGGCAGCGTCGCGGAGGGCGGCGATCTCGTTCATGCCTTCGGAGAGAGCCTTGCTGACGGCGGGGAGCGCCTTGCTCCATCGAGGGAGAGCACTCCTCACCGGGTCGAAGCCGTTGCTCCGTCCGGAGAGAGCGTCGCGGAGGCCGGCGATCTCGTTTCTCCCTGCGGAGAGAGCCTCGCTGACCGCGTCGAGTGCCTTGCTCCACGGGGGAGAGCATTCCCTCGTGGGGTCGAAGCCGTTGCTCCATCCGGAGAGAGCGTCGCTCCGGGTCGGGATGCGCATCTTCCATCCCGGGAGACCATGCGGGAGGGCGTCGATGTCAAGGCTCCCTCCGGAGAGAGCGTCGCTCCGGGTGTCGGTCTCCGGGCTCGTCTCCGAGACAGCCCCGGTTGAAGGAGGCGACGTCATGCTGACGCCGGAGGAAGCGACTTGGAGAGTGGCGAGAGTCTCGCTTTCCTCGGACGGACGAATGCGGAGGGAAGCGGCTGCCTCGCTTCCTCGGCACGGAGCGTCGCGGAAGGCGGCGTCGGCGTCCCTCTCGCCCGCGTGAGCGTTCCGGGTCGAGGCGGGGGGCTCGATGACTCGGGACGAAGCGTCGCGGAGGGCGGCGATCTCATGACTCCTTCCGGGGACGGAGCTGCCCACGGCGTCGATGTCACTCCTGCTCGAGGAGGAAGCTTCGCGGGTGGAGTCGATCTCGTCACTCCTTCTGGAGAGAGCGTCGCTGACGGCGTCCGCTTTCTTCTTGTCCGGGGAGGAAGCGTTGCGGGCGGCGTCGATGGCGATGCTTCGGCAGGAGACGGCGTTCCTGAGAGCGACGGTGGCCTTGCTGTCTCCTTCGATGGCGTGCCTCAAGGCGGCGACGGTCGTGCTCTCGGGAGAGGGAGCGAGACGGACGGCGGCGAGTGTCTCCCTCTCTCCGGAGAGGCGGTCTCCGATCGAGGCGGCCGGCTTGGTTCGTCGCGAGAGAGTGTTGCGGGTTCCGGGGGCAGACTTGCTGTCCCGTGAGTGAGCGTTCCATCGGGTGGCGTGAGCTCGATTCGGTCCGGACCAAGGGACTCTCCCGCTCGCTACTTCCCGAGGAAGCACACCCGGTCTCGCGAGAGTTGCGCCCCTATGGAACGGAGCGGATCGATCACCGATCAACTCGTGTCCTCGTTCTCGACGGCGAGCGGAGCCGCGATCATGGTGGCGACCGGCGTGTACAGATCCACCGCCGTGACTGGAGTAGTGATCGAGATGACGAGGGCGTAACGCGCCGACGTGTCCAGCTTCCCGAGGTCGGGACGTTCGCGCCACCAGCCGATCACTGGGTAGATTCCGACGAAGCCGCGGCGCGCGAGCTCGACGGCCCTTCCCGCCCAGCGGTCGGAGTGGATCGACCCGAGCGACCGGAGATCGGGGCCGAGAAACCACCGCTCGGTGTCCGCGCTCGTCTCCTTTCGGCCATCTTCTTCCTCCCGGGCCTTCCTGTTCAGACGGTGGCGGAACTGTGTCAGGCTCTCCTCGGGCGTTCGCACGTCGAACCTGAGGCCGTGAGACGCGTACCGGTGGCGGTATCGCCACCCGCGTTGCCCCGGGCTTGCCTCGACGAAGTACGAGAGCGTGACCCTCAATTCGACGGGAGCGTCTCCGAGTGCTAGCAGCTCGTCGTGCGGCCATGGGAGCGCGTGAACGTGCATGTCCCGCATGTTCGCGCGGTTCTTCTCGTCACGTCCGAAGGGTGTGAGGCTCTCCTGCACCACGAGTATGAGTGCGTTTCGGGCGCTCCAGAGCGCGCGCCCCACATCCGGGACCCCGAAGCCGCAACAGCGGACAAGCGCCTGTCGGGGGCCGCGCAGATCGTTCGTGAGGTAGCGTGTGCGCATCTCCGGCGTCCAGTCGGCGGAGTGCACGAGGAGGGCGCGCACCGTCTCGGGCCAGAGCCGTGGGTAACTTCCCCAAGGGGTCGCGGCCATCCGTGCCGCGAGCGCCGCCGCCGCGCTCGTGCCGTTCGTCGGTACGAGGAGGCGACGGGCACCGCCCTCCTCGACCCGCCGCCGCGTCGTGAGGAGCTGGAGGCTGTCGACCTCGGCCTCCTGGTTGCGCGGTGGGTTCACGGCGAAGTTGCCGCCTTCGAGCACGAGGTCGGGCTTGATCGGCCAGGTCTTCACGAACGTCGCAGACGTCGTGCTCCAGGGGCTCAACGCGCCAGGGCGCGCGAGCGGAGTCCACCCCTCGTAGCCGGCGTCCTGGATCACAGCCTTCCCGGTGTAGGCGCCGATCGTGAGCGCGTTCCAGGCTTGCCCGGGGTCCTGCACGGGATCGGTCTCGTTGCTCTCGGGGTAGCGGAGAATCTCTCCTGGCGCGGCGTTTCCGGCCGACACGACGATCAGGCGTCTCGCGCCGTCGTGCGTGCCCGCGGCGATGTCGTCCACCGCGCCGGACCACGAGGACGGCCGTCCTCGGTCCCGTCCGTCCGTCGTGACGGCCATGCAGACGGCGCGGTCGCGCTCAGCTGCAGTGGTCTCCGCACGCGCGATCGCCTCGGCGGTCAACGCCCCGTAGAGCTCGGGGTCGTTCTGTCCGCGCGGCGGAAGGAGCTTCACCGATTCGAGCCAGTGCCCGATCGCGATCGGGCCCGTGGCGACGAGCGGTGCCGTCAGGTCGCCGTGGAGGCAAAGCCCGGCCATCTTGGTTCCGTGGCCGTCGTGGTCGGCTGTTCCCCACGCAGGGACGAGCGAGTGGACGTCGTCGAGGCGGGTGCCCGGAGCGAGCAGGGGGTGCTCCCTGTCGACGCCAGTGTCGAGAAGGCAGACGGAGGGGGCGTTTTTCGGCGGCGCCTGGAGTCGCGTTGCGAGATCGCGCACCCAGTCCGCCTCTTCGCGTGGCGTGAGCTCTATGAACTCGGACGGCGCCTCCTTCGCCCGCCGAAGCTCCGAGACCGATCCGAGCAGCTCGGCGCAGCTCGCGAGCTGGGAAAGCGATCCGCGCGCGAGCGTGACGATGCGATCGGGGAACGGGATCCAACGTCCCCTTATCCGGACGCCGAGCGCGCCTGCCTCGCGATCGAACCGGACAAACTCCGGCGGGGGCTCATCGACGGTCTCCCGTCTAAGCCACACCTCCCACCATACGGGCCGCTCGTCGCGTGGAAGCTCGGCGGGATCGTCGGTCCAGAAGGACTCGAGGACGGCGAGACGGATCTCGCGGATGCTGTTGACGAGAGGTTCGTTCTGCGGATGCCCTTTCTTCGTCTCCTCCGTGAGGTAACGATTGAGGACCTCGTTGAAATGCGAGATAGCGTCGTCGGGAACGTAGACGACCGCGCGCTCGGCTCCATCCCGCTCGCGGACGGCAAGCAGCTCGATTCCCCTTGTCCGGTTCTCGAGCCCTTTCACGAGGAGCTGGGTCTGCGGATCGCTCGCGAACTCGAGCACCAGCCCGCGCCCTGCGGAGATCCCTCGCGAGTCTCGGTCGGCCGCTCGCTCACGAGCGCGAGCGAGAGCCAGGTCGAGCTGGTGGAGAAGCCCCCGACCGTGAGCATCCCGATTGCGTGCGGGTGGGTTGACCGAGCCGCCTCGCCCGAGCTCGGATCGGTACGGTTCCGTCCGCGTTCGCCCTTCGACGAATAGATGGCGCAGCCGCTCGGGGATGCCGTTCATGCCGAAGACTCGTGCTCGGAATCAGTGCGACGACTACGACCGATCGGCTCGCGGACGCCGCTCCTCGAACGCAGTCAAGATCGCCCTTGTCGTGATCGCCGCCTCGTTGGCGAGGACCATTGCCTTGGCGGCATCCTCGCACGAGCGCACGACATCGGCGGAGCTCAGACCGGACGCCGCGCCGACCACGCGGGCCCAATCGAGGGCCTCGGTGGGGAAGGTCGCGAGGCGGTTCTCCATGAGCGCGCGGATCAGCTCCTTGGTGGGGGGCTGGTACTCGATCACGTCGTCGAAGCGCCGGAACAGGGCGGGGTCGAGAAGCGAGGGGTTGTTCGTCGCCGCGACGATGAGGCCTGGGGAGGCGTCCTTCTCCAGGAGAAGGAGGAAGCTGCTCAGAACCCGGCGGATCTCGCCCACGTCGTTCGTCGCCGCTCGCTGCCTCCCGATCGCGTCGAACTCGTCGAACAGGTAGACGCCGGACGTGTGGTTCATGGCCTCGAAGATGATCCGCAGCTTCGCGGCGATCTCTCCGAGGAATTTCGTGATGAGACCCTCGAGCACGACGGTCACGAGCGGAAGCGTGAGCTCACCCGCGAGCGCTGCCGCCGTCATGGTCTTCCCGGACCCGGGGGGTCCCATGAGCAGGATCTTTCGTCGAGGCCCAAGGCCACGCTCGCGGAGTCGGTAGGCTTGCCGCTGTTCGCGAAGAACCCGCTCGAGGCGGTCCCGGACCTCGTCGGCAAGCGTCATGTCCACGAGCTTCGTGCTCGGCGTCGTGAACGAGAGCAGGTCGGCGAGGTCGTGCGCGACGGGACCGAGCGGTGTGCGGCGCAGAGGCGCGGTCGAGGGGGCCCTGGACTTCGCCGCGTCGATGAGCGAGCGAAGCTCTTCGGCGACCGTTCCGTGCCCTTGGCGCGCCTCGAGTGCCGCGACTTGCATGGCAACGGCGAAGAACCGCGCGTCATCGCGTTCCGCGTGGCTTTGAATGAGTGCCTTGAGCTGCGTTGCCGTTGCCATGCCAAGGTCCTACCGTGAGCGTACTCGCGAACGCCTCTGTGCGCCCCTCGCCGTGGAGAACCGGCAGAGGGTGCGCGCTCTACCGGGCGACGCGACTACGGATTACGGCGGGCTTGTCAGGTTTCACGGCTCGCTGCGTGGATTGCTTGGATCCACGAGACAGACGTTCGCGTCGCATCGTCACGATGCCGTCGGGACCCGGTGCAACCTTGACGAGATGCTCCCTGGCGAAGTCCGAGAGGTGGCCACGACTCGCACGGTCACGAGTCCACGAGCCTCCGAGCTCTCGAGGCGTTCTTCGTCTTCCCCGAAGGGTAGCGATGGGGTCTGACATCCCGGGGCGGCGGCTCCTACCCGTCGGGATGCACTGAACCTGTACAACGCGTTCACACGTGGGCGATCCTTCGTGGCGGTCCTCGAGTCGTTCCTCGCGGGAGGACTCGGGAGTCAGCAGGACGGAGCCTCTCGTTCCTCGGCGGCTCTCTCATTGCCCGTGAGCGGGTAGACTGGTTACGGTGGTTCCATGAAGTCCAGGAACACGAAGACGCCGCCCAAGGCGAACCGCGTGAGGCGAGTGAAGCGCTCGAACGGTGCCGCCACGGCGCTGACCGAGGCGGAGGAGAAGGCCCACGCGGCCCATGTCGCCAAGCTTGTCAAGCAGGGTTGGGTCAAGCTTGGGAAAGAGGGGCCGCTCCCCGCTGAACTTTTCCGCCCAGGCCCGCGCGCACCAGGCATTCAGAAGGCGCTTCGCTGGGCTCGCGACGACGCGTAGGCGATGGCGCGCTCCTGGGACACGTCCGCTCTCGTCCCCTTGCTCGTCGAGGAACGGCACAGTCCCGGCGCGCGCGGACTCGCACGCCAGGATCCTGCCGTCGTTGTCTGGCAGTTCGCGGAGACCGAGGCCGTCTCTGCCCTGACGAAGCGGACGCGTATGCAACCGCCGCTCTCCGAGGTCGGGCTGAAGGCGGCTCTTGAGCGACTCGATGTACTCGCAGGTCGCTGGAAGGTGATCCAGGCCCTCGACGAGGAGAAGCTCAAGATCGTGCGTGCACGTGCGCGCGCTCTCATGCTTCGATACCAGCTTCGAGCCGGCGACGCGCTCCAGCTCGCGGCGGCGCTCATCTACTTCGATCCGCCGCACCGACACGGTTTCGTCGTCGTGGATGGAGACCTCGCCGAGGCGGCCGACGCCGAGGGGCTAACCGTCTTCCTGCCGGACGCTCCGAAGAAGGGCGGCCGCCAGCGTTCGTAGTTGGTGCTCGGAAGCGAGCATCATCGCGCTCGTGGTGGCCCCGAGAGAGCGGCCTGGCGAGAGAACGGCCGGGGAGAGCAGAACTAGCTGCGCGGCGCGCGGCCTTCCCTCGCGGCCGACTTCGCCGACTCGATCGAGGGCTGCTCTCGCAGGTCTTCCAGGCGGACGTCCACGTCCCAGTCTCCGCAGTCCGTCGCGTTCTTCTGCGCTTCTTCCAGGAGACGAACCGCTTGCTGGGGATCCGCATCTTCCAGCTGAGCGGAAAGCCGGACGTAGCCGATCGCCATGTCGGGATGCTCCCGGATCAAGTCGAGGAAGATCCGGGCCGCTTCATCGTTCCTCACGACCGCGAAGAGGAGGTCGCCGAGGTCGGCCCGGGCGTTCGTCCGGTAGCTCACGCCCTCCTCCGTGAACTGCGCGAGGAGCTCGCGGACGTACTTGATCCCACGCTCCGCGTGGCTCGGGTTCTCGGCAAGGTCGAGCCATTCCAGCGTGAGGTCCTGGGTCCAGTTGAACAGGCACTGGCTACCGTCGAAGACCTCGCCGGCCGCGTCGCACGTCTTCATCTCCGGGGTCAGGCGGGAGCGGATCACGCCCCACGTCCTCTCCCAGAGGTCGAGAGCCTTCTCGCGCTCGCCCTTCGAGACGAGCTCGTAGCCCTCCTGCATCCAGTCGTCCAGCGTCTCGACGGAAGGCCGTTCGGGAGACCACCGCTTCCAGAGCTCGCACGAAGCGATCCCGAGGAAGTCGTCGTCGTAGGGGTCCATGCCCTCGAACCGCCATGCGGATGAGACCTTCCACGCCGAGAAGGTCACCCGGGAGAGCCCGACGAATTTCTCCTGGTCGAGCGCGATCCGGAGCTTCGCGAAGTGCTCGAGGATCTCCTCCGTCGTGAGCTTCGCCACGTCCTCGGGCAAGCAGAACCGGCGGCCGTTCGCGATCAGGTCCCGGTTCTTCGAGACGATCTTGCTCACCGCGTAGGGACTCAGCCTGCCGAGTCGGCGCATCTCGATGCTGCGCTCGTCCTGGGGCTGCTCGTCCTGGTCGTGCGCGTGGCCATGGACATCACAGAGAGCGTGGTCGTGCTCGGGCTCCGGGGGGTCGGCGAAGGCTTCCCCGGCGACCGAGACGAACCGGGGGGCATTCTCCTCGTCGTGAGAGAGGCAGCACTTCTTGTACTTCTTCCCCGAGCCGCACGGGCAGGGCTCGTTTCGCTGGACATTCATGGCGCGAGATCCTACCGCTCGGAGCCGACGCCCGGCTCGGACAGGATCGCCGCTCCTGAGGTCATTCCGAACGCCGCGCCGATCGAATTCGTCGCTCCGATCGACTACGTGCTTGACGAGGCGAAGCGGCCGCTCAAATACGCCGACCAGAGCACGCGAGAGGGGTGGGTGAAGGGACAGTTCGTCGAGCAGAGGGGTGATGTCTACCTCACGCTCATGCCCATCGATCACCCCGTCTCGCTGCCCAAGAGCAAGGCGGAATTGGTCGCGATCGGCTGATGTATCTCTCTGATCGGGAACTGGCGTGTCAAACGGCTGCCAAGAGGAAGAAGAAGAAGAAGGCGTGAACGGAGGCGACCGCTTCGCTGCCTCCGCGGAGAGCGTTCCTGACGGCGTCGACTTCCTTCGAGCCGGGGGGAGAAACTCGCGGACGGCGTCGATCTCATGCCGGAGCTGCTCACGGCCCGTCCTTCCTGGCCGACGAGGAACTCAATGCCCCGCGGGAACGCTTCAACGGAGCCGCGACCCGAAGGTCGCGGGTTGACGTCGAGGATTCGAGGGTCCCCGGCGTCGTCTACGAGCTTCAACGGAGCCGCGACCCGAAGGTCGCGGGTTGATCCGGCGGTTCCCTAAGCAGCCCTACGGTCCCCTGGAGTGCTTCAACGGAGCCGCGACCCGAAGGTCGCGGGTTGAGCTTCTCTTGTAACCGAACGCAGCGACTGGAGCTACGGGTCTCGTTTCGAGCGCTCGATTCAAGTTGCCGCGCTGTCAACGCGCGCGGCGACAGGCTGTGGCGGAAGCGGAGGGAAATAGAGATGTTGCACGCGCGAGCGGCTTGGCGCTTTCTCGAAGCACCCGACCGCTCGCCGAACGGATTGTCAAGGAACGGGCTACACGACGATCGCATGGCGCTCGGCGTGCGTGTAAGGCTGCCCGAGGGCTTCGATCGCGGACGTGCCGCGACCCTCGGCCGGTCCCAGGTCAGCGAAGAGGACCTGATCCTCGCTCGGTCGGATTATCTCGGCGAGCCGCGCGCGCAGATGGACGTTCTCGGTCTCGGACAGCTCGCAGCGAAAGACGGAGAACTGCAAGTGATCGCCGAATCCCCGGAGGGTTCGGAACACGAGATCCCGCCTCTTGTCGTTGGAGATGTCATAGGTCACGAGGTAGACGGTCCTCATCTCAGCGCGTCCTGAAGTCCGGATAGGCGTCGAGCTCTGCGCCGCTCGTAGGTCGCGATCAGCCTCCCGCGCGCCGCGTCCTTCAGCGCAACTCCGACGCCCGAGCGGTAGAAGTCGTCGGCTCCGATCGAACCGTTGTTGACGACGCTGAGCACGATCGAGTCGCCGACGATCGAGCGAAACTCCTCCATGAGATCGAGGGCGAGCGCAGGACGACCGTAGCGCGGGCGGTGGAAGAAGCCGAGGAATGGATCGAGCCCCGCGGCAGCACAGGTGATCGTCCAGTCCTTCGTCAGGAGCGCGTAGACGAACGAGAGGAGCGCGTTGACTGGATCGCGCGGCGGGCGCCTGTTCCGGCCGTCGAAAGAGAACTCGCCGAAATCGGCCTTGAGCAGTGCGGGGAATCCGCCGAAGTACAGCCGGGCCGCCGTGCCCTCGAGCCCGAGGAGCGAAGCCGTGCTCTCGGCAGTCTCCGCGCTCTTGGCGAGATCGTTGAGGCGCGCGAGGATCGGGCCAGGGTCCGGGTGGTTCCGCCGGAGGATCGTCCTTTGGTTGGCGATCTTCGTGCTCACGATCCTCCGCGCGAGCCCGAGCGAAGCCACAGGATCCTCGGCCGCGCGATACTGCGCCCGCCGAAGCTCCACGTTCTTGCTTCCGAGACCGTGCGCCCAGCCATGGAACCAACCGCCCGCCGTGAACAGGAGGAGCGGGATCTCTCGCTCCATCATGCGGTGCAACGCCTGGGTACTGACCTGAACGCCGCCGAAGATCGCAACCTGAGACGTCATCTCAAGGCGCGCCTCGGCGACTCTAGTTCCTTTGTCGCGGACCTCGAGGACCTCGCCGGAGACACCGATCTTCTGTCCGCCGCGTTGAACGTATAGGGGGAGCTTGTCATCGCGACGCGGGTGGAGCTGACGGAGGCCGTGCGCTTCCGCATCTTCTGAGCGCTTGAGGAGGTTGACCTCGTCCGGCAGACAGATCGGCGCGAGCGAGCAGCCGGCGCACTTCGGGCTGTCGACGAGCGGGGGCGGTATGACTCCGTTCTCGGCCGTTGCCCGGAGGGCCTGAACCGCGGCTTCGGTTTCGCGGACGAGCGCATCGTCGATGAGGACGGGAACGCGCTCCTTGGTCTCGGCGAAGTAGATCTCTCCTCGCTCGACGCGATAGCCGTTGTCGCGAAGAATCAGAGCCTGCGCGCACACCTGGACGCGCTCGGGGGGCCAAGCACGGGCGGGAACGTCGGGGGGCGCGCCACGCTTGTACTCGACTGGAATGACGCTGCCACCCTCGCCCTCGAGGACGTCGACGCGAGTCGACAACCCGAGGCGCGACGACGAGACGGCGACCGATCGGCAGACGAAGTCGCGCGGTTCCTCTGGCGCGGGTGGCCCGCCGGTCGGAGCGTCGGCACGCCGGTGGACGGTGCGGCCGTGCTCGGTGAAGAAGTTCTCGGCCCACTCGCCCTGGACCCACTCGAGGTAGAAGAGGCGTGGGCAGTAGACGAATTCGTTGACCATGCGGACCGGAACGAGCGCCGGGGCGTCGACGTTGTCGCTCATGGTTCGGCAACCGTCTCGAAGCGACCGAGTCCGTAGTGACTCCCGAAGCCGAGGCAGAGCGGCCCGGCAACTGCCTCGTCGAAGTGAAGGCGGAGCCCGAGCGGAACGTCGACCGGGGGGCGCATGCGCGGATCCCTGCGGACGAAGTGGAGGAAACGGCGCCCGATGAGCTCGTCGCGCTCGAGGACTTCAACGGCACGGCAAGAGGGCAGGCCTCGGTCATGAAGCTCTTCCTGTAGTTGCCCCTCAAGCGTATGACGACCACGGCGCTTCACGTGACGCGGAGTGAAGAAGGGCGTCGCGCTCACCCAGATCCTCGAGTTCTCGCCGCCAAGAACCCGTGCCATGGCACTCCGGTGAGGATCGCCGATCCGCGACACGTCAGCGAGCGAGCCCTCTGCCACGACAGTGACCTGTAGATCGTGGGCGACCCCCTTCGCGTATGTCTTTCGCACGGCGTGAAGGACGCGCTGAGCGTCGGCGTCGAGTCCAAGCTTGGCCCAGACGAGGACATGCTCGAGCCTTCCGTCGGCGTCCAGGTCGAGTGGGAGCACGTGCGCGTGGTTGTGGTCCGTCTGCGCCGGCCCACCGTCCGCTTCGACTCCGAGGAGCGCGCGGCGCGAAACGGCACTGATGCTCTCGCGTTCACTGCGCTGCGCGAACGCCCTGTGCAGGAGCCGTGCCTGGGGAAGAGCCCGTACGACCGGGGGCAGCGCCCCTGTGCGTCCGCTCTCGGTCGCGAGCGCGAGGAGGATGCACGCGACGGGCTTCGCCTGTGGCTCGGAACTGCGCCGTCGGGGTGCGCCGACGTCCAACGAATCGGCGCGTCGCCAGTAAAGCACCCGCCGGCTCGCGGGTGGCTGGCTCCACCCGTGCTCCTGGAGCCATGTCGTATCCACGCCCAGGCAGGCGAGGAGGTCAGTAGGGAAGGCCGCCTCACGACGAATCCGTTCCTCCTCAACCTTCGCGCTCGCCTTCGCAGACTGCTTACGTTTCGTCTTCTCGCCCGGAGCTGCAACCACGAGCGGAGCAAGGCGCGCGACTTGATCCTCGCGCCAGAGCGTGTAGGCCGGCGCAGGTTCCGCTGCGAGAAGCGACACCTGCTCCCACCCGGGACCCGGGTTCGGGCTCCCGTCGCACGGAAATGCATTCGGCTCGAACGGTGAACCGGCGAGAAGGCGCGCGTCGACCCAGCTCTCGGATCGTCCGAGATAGCTGAGCCTGGTTGCGAGCACAGCGAGGAGATCGCTCTCTTCGGCCTCGAGCTCGACCGACCAGTCGAGGAGGAGGGCACCGTCTTCGAGCTGCGCCCACGTGTCGAAGACGAGAGTCGTCGTAACGGGAGCGGGCATGTAGTGGCGGCTATGTGCCATCGAGGCCTTCGGGAGCTGGTAGCGTGGGAGCACCGACGCGAGTTTTTCGATGAGTGATCTCCCCAGGCGTGGGATTTCCCTCCAGCCGAGCTTGGTATGCCCGGTCGCGAGGAGCGCCCGGAGCAGCCGCCAAGGGCTAGGGGGCCACTCGACGAGACCCTCGTTGACGTGGTGCCCCCAGGGAGTGGCGTGATAGCGCCGGCCGGGGAAGCGGATCGCGAGGGCGGGCACGGCAGATCTCAGTGCTCCCCGTTCGGGTCGTCGTCGCCGTCGGCTTCGTCCTCCTTGTCTTTGCCCTTCTTGAGGTCGTCGTCGTAAGTGACCTCGGTGACGACCATATCCGCCTTGCACGCGTTGATAGCCTTCGGGAGCTCCGCTTCGAGTACGTCGAGCGACGGGAGCTCGAACCCCTCGGGTGCGTCAGCGCGGATCGGCTCGGCCGTCTTGACCATAAGGTCGCACGCCGTGCGGAAACGCAGCGAGCCGCCAAGGAGCGCGCGGAGCTTGAACAGCGCGAGGAGGACGAGCAGGTTCTCGACCTTCGCGCCGAGGCCGTAGCCACGAATTTGGGCAAGGTCGAGATTCACGTAGAGTGTGATCTGGTCGGCTGTGAACTCGTCTCGCGCGAACGGGACGTTACCGAACCCTTCCTTGGCGTTGCCCGACGGATTCACGTGGTCGTTCTTGACCCCACCCGACGCCGCGACGCGCGCGCCATCCGCCTCCACGAACGCCGAGAGCGCCCGGGCGACGCGAAGACGCCCACCAGCGAGCTCCTTCTTGGCCAGAAAGATGCCGTGAAGGAGGCTCATGACGTCGTACTTCAGCAACGTGCGACCGAGGATGCCCCGATCGATCGGCCCCTCGTCGAGCGCGACAAGCTCTTGCTTGAGCTTGTCGAAGAACGTCTTGTCCTTCTTTCCCTCCAGAATGTAGGGGCTGTTCAGGCGGTGAGACTCCGTCAGAGACGACGTGAGGTATTTCTTGTGCCGGAGTACTCGGACGTACGAGATCCCGTCGAGCGTCTTTCTCGGGGCCTTCTCGGCGTCATCCCAACAGACCGCCTCGAGGCGGTTGGCCAGACTCTGCGCGCTTTCGACGAGGACGCTCGTCCCGCCACGAGTCTCGAACGTGGCCGCACCGAGGCCGGGGAATCCCGTGGGCTGGAAGCGCCTCCCCTGGAGGGGCTCGAGAGTGATCCGGAAAAGGGCCCTCGGGGCCTTCGAGAGAGGGGTCAGGTTAACGGTCATGGCGGGCTCCTCTTGCTTGGGAAGTGGTGGCGTCGGAGGAAGGTGTGAGGCGAAGCGCCCACCGGTGGGCGTCCGCACGCGATATGGGGAAAGCGAGGCTCGCCGAAATCCGGCGGGCGCGCTCCGGTGACAGTGCGCCGGCGCGGAACCCCGAGACGAGTCCGGCACCGCGGAGGCGACGGATCGCGATTCGTATCGCCCCCGCGCCGTCCCCCGTTTCGAGGGCCCGCGTGATCGCGGGGTCGAGGGGGGAAGCGGGGCGTCCTTCAAGCGGCCAAGGCAGATGAGCCAGCCGGAGGAGCACCCAGAGGTCTCCGGGATCCTGCTCGCCCGCGCCCGCGGTGCGGCTCAGCCGGATGTCGCTGTGCGCCCACTCAGCCCACTTGAGGGCCATCAGCGCTCGCGCCAGGCCGAGGCATCGATCGGTGTCGACATCACCCGCTACAAAGCGTGCGAGGTCCGCGCCTCGGGCCGCGCAGCGTGGCGAAGAGTCGAGAGGAAGATGACGAAGGCCGCGCTGCCCGGCCTCGACCACGCGGCGACCGACGAGGGCGACGAGGTCAGTGACCGCGCCGCGTCCGTGACATACGACCCCCGGGTCGTGAGCGAGGCGCTTCTCACGGATAACGAAGGCGCGACCGAACCGGTCGAGAGGCAGCCAATGACGGCGCACGCGATCGACGTCGCGCTGACCGTCCTTTCGCGCAGCGGCTCGTGCTCCGGCAAGAGCGAGAGCGAGTCGCATCTCAGCGGAGTCGTCGTCCACCGCCCGGACCCACCCGGGGTCGAGCGGCGGGATCGGTGCGAGGCGCCGAGCTCCCGTGAAACCCGTGCTCGCTACGAGGCGCTCCTCGACCGCCGCGAGGGCAAAGAGGATCTCCTGCCAGCGACGTGGCTCCTCGTCATGGGCGAGCGCTGCGAGGACGGCGTCATCGAGGCTCCTCGCGGCTGCGACAAGGCTCGTCGGAGCATTCTTGTGTCGGGCGGCGCGGTGCAGCCGACCAAGCCAGACATCAAGATCGCCCAGGAGCTCCGCTTCGGGGCGAGGAACCACGCGCCAGCGGCCGAGCGGAACCGCGAGGTTGGACTGCCCGTTGCGCTCGATGTAGCCGAAGCGCTCGAATGCTCCGATCCCACGCGCAACACCCATACGTGCGATCGCGCGTGCCATGTCGATGGGGTCGCGGCTCGCGCGGGCGCCGATTTGGCATCTCCCTTCGGCAAGCACTTGCCGCACGGCCTCGAGACTCCACGGTTCGCGCCAAAGGGGCATCCACTGCTCGCCGCGCTGGCTCTCGTCGTCTGCGCTGGCGCTCGCGTAGCCTGCCGCCCGAGCCTCCACGGCGAAGGGTGCACTTGCCCGGACGGTGGTCGTCGCATACTTCTGCGACGCGTGCGCGGTGAAGAGGACCGTCCCTTCGAGCGCGAGCACGAAGTCCCACGTGTTCAACTGGCTCGGTCCGTCGGGCCCGCAGGTTGAGTTCGCGCCTCCGGCACCACCAGGAAGGAACTGACCGACCGCACCTCCGGTGAGTCCCCTGTTCGGAGCGCCGAAGAGGCTCGCTGTGGCCAGCTCCCGGACTCCGGGCAGGGGTGACGCCGCTGGGCTCGCGAGGTCGAAGAGTGTGCCCAGCCGCTTGTAGTAGTTGTTCGTGAAGTCGAGCCGACCGTCGTTCCCGCCCGTGCCAAGCAGCGCAGGGAACCGGGGCCCGCCATGTTCATCCACGACCAGAGCGGCGTTCAGCCACTCGAGGTGTCGTCCCCGCCACCTCTTGCGACAGAGCGGAATGAATTCGGCCTTGGTCGTCTTGCAGCGCCGTTCCGCAGCCCGCAGCCGCTCGCCGTAGGCCGCGCTCTTGCGGAGCTCCTCACGGGCCGTTTTGTTCTTGATCGCGTTCGACTCCACCTTTATCTCTTTGACGGCGTTGATAGCTGCGCCGAGCTCGTTGCAGAGGTCCCGAGCCGCCCGAATTCCGCATCGGAGCGGCTCAAAGCGCGGTGCCTCACACGCCTCCACCGGTGTGAGTCCCGGATCGCGCGCTGTGAAGAAACCGGATCCCTTGTTCCACGGTGAGACGATTGGCGTAGGCCGGTACAAGGTGGCGAAGAACTCGACCACCTCTTCCCGCGTGAGCCGGGTCACTAGAATGAATGCCTCATCGCGCCAGAACCCTCTGGCCTCGGGGTCACGCTGCTCGGCGACAAGGCGGAGCACGCCGAGTGCCTTGAGATAGAGTCCGAGGACGTCGGGGCGGCATCCGGCTAGCTCGTGGACGTGAACGGTGGTCGTCACGCGAGCACCTCCTGGGTGAGCAAGGGATCGGGCGTCTCAAGTCGAGAGGCGCGCACGTCGGCGGCTCGTAGGATCGCCTCAAGCCAGGCAAGGGTGAACGGTCCGTGTGCTTGGAGGAGGTCGTGAACGCGGTCGATCCAGCTCGCGCCGGTCCGAGGTGAGAGCCCCGCAGACGCGGGCGCAAGCGTGAGAGTCACCTCGGGAACGACGTGGGCCTCGCCCGCTGCATCGCTCAAGTCGATCGCGGGAAGCACGTCGCCCTCGCGCACACCACGGATGGGCATGTCCTCGGAACGCCTGGCGCGATAGGTCTGATCCGCCGGCGCCGCATACCAGCGTGCTCTCACCTTCCCGTGGTGGGAGCAAACGAGGAAAGCCACCAGATTGAAGTCGTGAACGTCGAGCGCAAGCACTTCTCGTTCGAGGGGACCAGGCTCACCGTCTGCTCGCTTGAGCTCGGCCGGAGTTCCACAGGCTGTCAGTAACTCGCTCCACGGTCCGAGCAGCGCGGGATGGTCGGGCTTGTATCGTCGTAGAACGGCGAAGAGCGCGAGCGTGCTCGCGAGCTCGTGACGGAAGCCGCGTCTCACGTCCGATCCGTCGGCGAACTGATAGAGGTGTCTTCGCGGCCACGCCGACGGCGGCGCCTTCGCCAGGTCGGAGCGTCGCGGTCGGTCTTCACTTCGGATGGATCCCTGGAACGCGCCGTGTGCCTTGCCGGCGTCATGCCAGCGACCGGCAAGCTCGAGCAGTTGGACAAGCCGTTTCTCGAGCCCCACCTGCGTGGCGATCTCGGCCGCCGCTTGACCGGCTTCGTAACCATGACGGGCAATCGTTTTCCAGCGCGACGAGCTCAAGTCTTCAGCGTCCTGAGCGCTGTCGGCGCTCTCCTGCGCGGTCTCCTTCCGGGACGGCACGAGCGGAACCGGATCCTTTGCTTCGGGGTCCCAGCCCGTCATGGCGTCGTAGCCGCCTGTCTCGGCGGCGACCACGAGGACCTGACCGGGGTAGAGGTCCATGCGCTTCGGACGACGCCACTCTCCCTCGAGATAGTCCCACACCCACGCCCGACGGCCCTTGGCCAGGTTGGGGCTCCTCCGCGTGTTGGTTTCGGGCCCGCAGAGCCAGTCGCGAGCGCTCAGGAACGGTACGGAACAGAGTGCTGCCCGAACGGGCTTTTGATGCGCGTCGGGCCCGCCGTCCTTCGGCACGTCCTCCCAGGCGACCTGGAGGTCGCGTTCTTCTCCCGAGCGGATGAAACGGCTGAC
>JACQDU010000252.1 GCA_016200955.1 bacterium | reverse complement strand
GGATGGGCCTCGCCGCCCTGCGCTCCGCCGTCACGAGAGGCGCTCTCAGGAGCTGGCGCTTCGCTTACTTCGCCGCCATGAGAGGAGCGCGAGGCGACGTGACCAGGAGCGCGCGCCGCCTGAGCCCGCTCCGCGCCTTCCGTCCTCTCGCGGAGCTCCTCCTCTACTTCGAGCCGGGCGAGAAGCTCGCGCGTCTCTCGCTCGACGGCGCTCCTGCTCCTCCGCCTCACGGTGGCCTGGACCTGAGCCCGGCCTTCGCCGCGGGAGACGAGACGCCTCTCGTGACGACCGACGGGAGAAAGGACTTCGTCCTCGCCTCCTCGGGGAAGCCGTGGCCTCTCGTTCACCTCCCGTGCGGGCCTTCTCGCTGGAAGCCGACGCTCGCCGCCTATCTCAGACGAAGCGGCGAAGCCCTCGTCGCGAGAGCGGGCGAGAGCGTCGCGTGCTTCGCGATCGACCGCCGGCTCGCGGATCACGCCGACTGGCTCGCCCTCGCGGGATTCGCTCCCGGAGCCGTGTGCACCGTCTATGCTCTCTCGTGTCCTCCCTGGCAGGGAAAGCCGGCCTGGGTCCACCTCGCGACCTCGGAGATCTGAATGCGCGCTTACGTGAAGGACCTGAAGAAGCGGCTGCGCGTGGCCGAGAACCCTTACCTCCGCTCGCTCGTGGACGGGTCGCTCTCGCGCGAGGACTTCGCCGAGACGCAGGTCCAGTTCTACTTCGCCGTCACGTTCTTCTCGCGGCCCATGGCCGTCCTCGCGGGGAGGCTGCCGCGAGCGGACCTCCGGCTCGTGCTCCTCGAGAACGTGGGAGACGAGCACGGGCACGGGAACCTCTCGCTCTCGCACGAGCAGACCTTCCTCGCCTTCCTCGAAAGGCTCGGAGTCTCGACGGAGTACGTCGAGTCGCGCGCCATGTGGCCCGAGGTCCGCGCGTTCAACACGCTCCTCGCGGGCCTCTGCATGCTCGACGACACGGAGACGGGCCTCGCCGCGCTCGGGGTCATCGAGGACCTGTTCTCCGAGATCTCATCCGTGATCGGCCGCGCGCTCGTCGCTCGCGGCTGGTTCACGAAGGACAAGGTCGTCCACTACGCCACGCACGAGCAGCTCGACGTCGAGCACGCCGAGGGCTTCTACCGGCCGCTCCTCGCCGCTTACGAGAAGGACCCGCGGAGCGCGTATCAGATCCAGCAAGGGCTCGAGCTCGGGTCTTACATCTTCCTGCGCATGTACGAGGACCTCCACCGGGCGCGCGAGCGCCGGTGGACGCGAGGCGTGGGAGGAGCGCACAGCCTGGCGGCGGGATCGACGCCTTATCGGTTCGGGGACCCGTGACGGTTGCCGGTTTCCGGATTCGGACGCGGGCGAGCGGACCGAGTCGCCCGGTTGGCCTCACCGGCACGCGCCGCCGCTGTCGGGCGGCACGTGCCCTTCCTGCTAGCCGCCCGTGGCGCCGCCCTCGGGCTTCCCGTCGTCGGCCGCGGCGCCGCGGCGGCGTGTCGGGCGGAAGAAACTCCTCACGCGCCGCTTCTGGCCGGGGAACTCGACCAGGAGCGCGCCCTCGTTCTTCTGAAGCTGCCGGACGAGGGCCGTGCGCGCGAGGACCTCTTCGCCGAAGGCCATCGCGGCCGCGAGCTCCGCGTCCTTCCACTTCTTCTCGGCGTGCTCGGTCTCGTCCGCGAGCTTCTCGAGGGCGGCCGCGTGGAGCTCGGCGAGCTTCGGGAAGTGCTTCCCGAGCTTCTTCGAGAGAGCGCGCACCTCGCGCGCCTCGTCCTCGCCGCGCATGGCGACGAGCGCCGTGAGCCCCTTCGTGAAGACTTCCTTGTAGCGCGGATCGTCGCGGTTCCTGGAGACGGCGCCAAGCGCCTCGAGCTCCACCGTTCTCACCTTCTCGTCCAGCTCGAAGTCCGTCCGGAGCAGTACGGCGAGCGCATCGGTGCGGGCGTCTTCCTTGTCCTCGGACACGTCCCTCGCCTTCTTGAGCGCGCCACGCCCTTCCTTCACGGATCCCGCAAGACCCTTCGTCTTCGGGTTTTGCTCGAGCGCAGCCGCGTGGAAGCGAGCGTCCCGGAGGATCTCTCCCGTCGAAGTCTCTTCGCCTCTTATGGCCATCGCCGTCTCCTTGCGCAGAATTGCGCCAAGACGGGTCCCCGGCGCGCTCGGCGGATGCGAAACCGCTCTTCGTGACCCTCCCGGAACGCGCTTCGCGCTCCGAGGTCGCTCCCGGCGTTCCGGGAACGGCTTCTGAAACGAGAAAGCGTGCTAGGGAGGCTCGCGGAGGCGGCTTTGTCGATGGCAAGACCGTTCCCGACCCGTCCGGGCACGGTCTTGCGTCCGCCGAGAGCGCCCGGGACGCGTCGGGGAGCGGTTTCGCACGCTTAGGGGGTTCGGGTCAAGGGGTTTATGCGCACTTCGGCCTACTTCGGGAGCTTTTCCTGGGCGCTCGCGGGTGTTTCGGTCAGGAGTGGAGTGAGGTAGAGCCGGGCTTCGGCCAACGCGGCGGCATCGATCTTGCGCTCCTGCTCCTCGAGGCTGCGGAGATAAGCGCCCGCCGCGAGCTTCGCCTTGGCCAGACCGAAACTCCCCGGATGATGTAGCTCGAGCTCTCGGATGTCGGCGGCTGCTTCCTCCGCCTTGCCAAGCGGTGCCGCTCCATCGGTTGCGAGCGCCTCGGCGACGAGGTTGCCCAGAAGCAGTGCCCGATAGGGAAAGTCTGGGTCCGTGGCCAGAACGTGCCTGAGGAACGCGCGCCGTCCACCCGGAACGAGTGCTTCGCGGTCGGGGGGACGCATGGGTCGTGCGCCAAGGTCCAAGGCCACGAAGGGCGCGTAGACGCTCGCGCCGTAGCATTCGAAGAATGCCTTGAACGCAGCAACATCGCACGAGGCTTGTGGGTCGAATAGTCCGGCACGCAGGACTTCCTCGAAGGCCTGCCGATCTCGCGGAAGAGGGTCGGCGATATCGACCTCGACCGTGTTGCTCGCTACAGCGACGTACTCCGTGTGAACAGCTCGACGAGCCCGAAAGAGGACGACAGCGGTGAGCTCGCGCCGACCCGATCCATTCCAGAAGAAGTGGACCGGCCGGGCTTCGACGCCTGCCTCTTGCCCGTCTCGATTGTGCACGGTTTCCGCATGCAGCGGCAACAGAGTCGTCCCTACGTGGACATCCAGTCCTTGGTTGTACCAACGCCCGTCATCGCCCCTGGTCTCGTTCCGGAAGATTCGGGCGTCATCGCCTGGCCCTCCGAGGGCAATCACCGCTTGCATCGGCTGGATCTCGAGCACGTCCGGATCGAGGTAGGCCTTCCGATCTGCCTCAGCCATCCAGCTCACGTCGCGCACAACCATAGTTTCAGTTGGCTCCGGGCCTGGCAGTCTCAAGGAATAGCCTCCGCCCCTGTCGATCGCCTCGCACGCGTCGCGACGGTCGTAGCTCGGAGGACTTGTATTCGCATTGGAAGGGGGCAGGATCGAGAGCGATGCCCAGAGGGGGAGCCCTCGCACGAGCGTCCGCGAGGGGACGGACAACCTGACTTGTATCGCCGAGCGCGCACAGAGCTCATGACCACGCGTCAATGCACACCGCATGATCTCCTTGGGTTTCCAAGGCAAGAGCGGCAAGAGCCCCGTCTCGTCTGCGTGCAACGCAGGCTCGACCTCACGGGCAACAGCAGCGTCTGGCCATGGAACGACAGCATCACAACTCGCGACATGTGCATTCGTGTCGAGCTCGGTACGACGCACGGGCTCGGTCTTCTTCGGCGTTCCTCGAGCGAGGGGTTCGCTGTTTCCGCCGAGTAGTTTCGCCAGAAGCGTGGCGCAGGCGAGCAACGTCACGATCCCGGCCAGCCACTCCGAGCGTCCGATCCGGAACCGGTTACTCACTTCACGAGCCTCTCGTGAGTGCGCAACTTGCTCGGATCGAACGTGCGCCGGCGACGACCAGCATGAAGGGAGTGCCGCCTCTCGTGAAAGCACGCATCGCCGCCCCCTCGTCGTTCCTGGCCCCGCGACCGGAGGATGGCAACCGCAACAGAATGCTTCAAGACGCGCTTCGCTCCAGCAGCCACCACGGAGGGAGCGTGTCGCCCCTCGACCCCGAGCGTGGAGGGAGCGAAGCGTTCGACTACCAGCTCTCGAGAGGAAGCGCCGCGAAGTCCACGACGGGCCCTTCCAGGCAAGTGCGCTCGTTGTGGGCCTGGCCGGTCGCGGGGTCGACGATCTTGCAGACGCACGTGAAGCAGACGCCGAAGCCGCACGCCATGCGACGCTCGAGGCTCGCCTCGCCCTCGACGCCGCGCGCGCGGGCGATCGCGTGCACGGCCCGGAGCATGGGCTCGGGGCCGCACGCGTAGACGCGAGCGATCCCCCGCGGGCCGCGAGCGTCGATCTCCTGCTCGAGGAGGCGCGTGACGAGGCCCTTCTCGCCAAGGTCGCCCTTCTCGGTCGCGCAGCGGACGCGCGCTCCCTCGCGCTCGAGGGCTTCCTTCAAGTAGAGACGCGCGGCGTCGCGCGCTCCGAGGAGCACGAGGACCTCGCGGCCCTTCTCGACGAGACGGCGCGTGAGGAGAAGAAAGGGAGCGACGCCGACTCCTCCCGCGACGACGAGGGAGACGCCGTCTCTCGCGGGGAGAGCGAAGCGGTTCCCGAGAGGACCGAGCGCGCGGACGCGGTCGCCCGCTCGCAGCGAGCCCAGGATCTTCGTCCCGCGTCCGGTCCTCTGGTAGAGGAAGCTCGCCCACGCTCGCCCGTCTCGCACGCCGCAGTCGAGGACGCTCATGGGCCGGCGCAGGAGAGGATCGACGCTCCAGGCGCTCACCTGGATGAACTCGCCCGGCTCGTAGAGGAGAGGAGGGAGAGGGTCCGTCTCCTCGTAACGGAGCACCCACGCGTCGGGAGCGACGGCCTCGTTCGAGACGACCAGGCCGCGCACGTCGCGCGCCGCTCGAGCGAGCACGCTCGCGCTCACCGGAACGTCCCTTGCGGCCCGGGAACCGAGAAGACCTGGGGCGTCGACGTGAAGATCACCTCCGCCGGCGCGACGAAGACCTCTCCTCCGGCGATGGCGACGCCGCGGCCGTCGATCCCTCCCACGACGAGCACGCGTCCGTCCGGGAGGACCGTCGCCGTGTGCTTCGTGCGAGCGCGGTTCATGTGAGGGACGATCGTCGGCCTCACCGTCGCGTTGAGCGCGTTGAAGCCCTGCGGAGCGGGGACGATCAGGAAGTAGAGGCCGCTCGCGTCGAGGACGAGCTGGCCCTGCTCTCCTCCCGTGAGGAGGACGGACGTGTCGTCGAGCCCGCTCGCTCGATGGAAGGAGCGGGGCGTGTCGAGCTGAGTGAAACCCGCGACCGGCGCCGGAAGGAGCGTCGTGAGGTCGATCGCCTCGAGGTCGCCTCTCGTGCCGGTCGAGTCGTTCCCGCCCGTCGCGATCAGGTCGGGCGTGTCGACGGAGAAGGCGAGCGCGAGGCCCGCTCGCGGCACCTGGAGGCTCCCGCCCGCGCGGAAGGTGCGCGACACCGGATCGTAGACCTCGATCGACGAGAGAGGTTTCCCGCCCGCGTCCGTCCCTCCCGCGACGATCACGAAGCCATTGAAGGAGACGTCCTCGTCGACTCTCGGGACGCCGAGCGTGCCCGAGGAGCTCACCGTGCCGGAAGACGGCTCGAAGACCTCGGCGAGGCCGACCGGATTCCCGCTCGCGTCGCGGCCTCCCAGGACGAGGACCGTGCCGTCTCCCAGCAAGATCGCGTGCGCGTTCGTGCGCGGCACCGCGAGCGTCGCCGGGAGGAGGGTCCAGCGGTCCAGCGAGTAGTCGTAGGCCTCGATCGAGCCGAGGACGCTCCCGCTCGCGTCGCGGCCTCCGAACACGACGGCGCGCCCGTCGGGGACGAGCGCGGCCGCGTGGCCCGCGCGCGCCACCTTGAGCTGCGCCTTCGTCTCGAACGTGTCCGGCTGCCGGAGCGCGGGGAACGTGAGAGCGGTCGGGTGGAACATCTCCACCGACGTCGTCGCGCTCGCGACCATCGAGGTCCCTCCCGCGAGGAGGACGTCCCCGTTCGGGTAGCCGATCGCCGTGTGGTCCGCGCGCGGCTGCGTGCGCGAGAGGAGCGCCGTCCACGTCTCCGGCCCGGGAGCGTTGAACGGGAAGTGGAGCTCGGGCGCCGCGCCGCCGCCCGCCACGAGCGCGAGCCCCGCTCACGTGACGACGACCTGCCCGTCGGTGCGCGAGCTGACCGTCGGGAACTGCGTCGGGAACCAGAGGGCCAGCTCCTGGCTGAAGCTCTCGCCCGTCGAGGCCGTGAGAGGGTCGCTCCCCTGCCCGCCGACCGCGAGGACGCGGCCTCCGGCGAGGTCCTGGCCGTGAAAGGCGCGCGCGTGGTTCATGGTCCCGGTGAGCGTGAACGCGAGCGTCGCGGGATCGAACACCTCGCACGTCGCGAGAGCGCTCCCCGCGTTCCCGAGGACGCTCTCTCCTCCCGAGAGGAGGACCTTTCCGTTCGAGAGGCGCGTCGCGCGGTGGCCGACGCGCGCGAACGAGAGGTTCGTGACCGTCGGGACGACCGTGCGCGCGACGGAATCGACCAGGAAGGCGGTCGAGACTGCGTTCCCGTTCGCGTCCGCTCCCCCGGCGAAGAGGACGCGGCCGTCGGCGAGGGCGGTGGCCGTGGGCAACCTCACGGCGGCGAGCGTGCTCGTGAGCACGACCGCGAAGCCGCCGTCCTGGCCCGCGCCCGGATCGTAGAGCTCGATCGAGGGAGTCGGCACGCCTCCTTGCGCGAGGCCTCCCGCGACGATCGCGCCTCCTCCGGGAGCGGGCGCGAGCGCGGGGTCCAGGCGAGGGACGACGAGACCCGAGGGCACGGGACGGGTGAGCCCGCTCACCTTCGAGAAGTACTCCGCCGTCCCGAGAGGATTCCCGTTCGAGTCCGCTCCTCCCGCCGTGAGCACGCGCCCGCTCGAGAGGAGCGCTCCCGCGAAGCCGGAGCGTACGAGGGACAGCCCTCCCGTGGGAGCGGTGAAGACGTCGTCGCTCACGGGATCATAGACCTCGCCGAAGCCCACGGGAGCTCCCGCTTGCGTACCTCCCACTATGTAGACGCTGTCGTCCGGGAGAGGCAGAGCGAGCACGTTCGCGCGAGCCATGCCCTGCGCGCCCCTGGGAAGAGCGAACGAGTCCGTCTCGTCGGCCACGAACGGGAGCGTGAGCGCCTGCACGCCTCCACCGGTCGGAGCCAGGATGACGTTCCGGTGGAAGCCGGGCCCCAGGTCCTTGAACGAATCCCAGTAGAAGAACGAGGGCGCGCCGGCGGGGTTCGCCGGGATCAGGCTCGCGGGCGGCGTCCCGGCGGCCGGAGTCGCCGGGTTGAACGTGAGGCCGCCGTCGGTCGAGTATCCGAAGGAGACGATCACCGGCGTGCCGCGCCGCGCCGCGACCGTGTAGAAGACCACGGTGTTCCCGCTCACGATCGAGGTCGGCGTGACCGGGAGCACGAACGGGACTCGCGTGTTCTTGTCGTGGCACGCCGAGAGGAGGAGAGTCGCGGAGGAGAGCGCCGCCGCGAGCGCCGCGACCGTCCGTGCGAGCTCACGCATATGCGCGCGTTATCCTATGAGCGGACGGAGGGGGCGCAAGGGCTTTCGCGACGCGGCGCGTCCTCGCTCCGGTCCCGGACCGAGGAGAGCGCGTCGGCGCTTCCCCGGCGCGCCCGGCGTTTTGTAGAGTTGGAAGCCCATGGTCTCGAGCCTCTACGTCGAGCTGCCACACAACGCTCCCTTCGAGGTCCGCCTCGACAAGGAGGTCGTGACCGTCGGCCGCGCGGAGGAGAACGTCCTCGAGCTGGGAGATCGCGACGTCTCGCGGCAACACTTCACCGTCGAGCGCCAGAACAAGGGCTGGATCCTCAAGGATCGCGGGAGTCGGAACGGCACGCTCGTCAACCGGGTGAAGGTCGTCGCGCGGCCTCTCATAGACGGCGACCGCATCGAGGTGGGGAGCACGATCCTCACCTTCCGCGCGCAGGCGTCGAAGCTCGCGATCTCGACGAGCGAGGTTCCGAGGCCGGGAGACGTCCCGGCGCAGGCGCCTCCTTCTCCCTCGCCCGACGCGCCGCCGCCCTCCACGGGGCCTCCCCCGATCTCGCTCAACCCGATGGCCGTCACGCGCCAGACCCCGCGTCCTCCCCCGTCGGAGACGCTCGTCGCGGCGAGCGCGGCGTCGCTCTTCGCGGACGCCGGCGCCGCCGAGGGCGGCTTCGGCGTCTCGCCCGTGCCCACGAACGAGCCCGCGACTCCCGCCACGAGCGCGCCCGTTCCCGCGGGCGCGGCTCACCCGACGACGACGCCGCCCACGGCGATGGCGCGGCCCGGGGCCGCCACGAAGCAGCCCCCCTCCTCGCCTCCCGGAGCGGTCGTCCGCCCGGCGCGCCCGCCTTCCTCGAGCCGGCTCCCCGCGGCGGCGAAGCCTCCCGGGAAGCGCGCGACGACCGCTTTCCTCATGCCGGCTCCCCGCGAGGACGACGAGGTCACCGAAGAGCTCGACGTGAGCGGCTACCAGAAACCCAAGGGCTCGGGAGCCGGTCTCGGGAGCGTCATGGACGTCCTCGCGAGCGACCGCGTGAAGCTCCGGTGGCGGAAGCTCGCGGAGCTCACGTCGGCGATCACCGCGGAGGGCGACCTCCGGCGGCTCCTCGAGCAGATCGTCGACGGCGTGCTCTCGCTGGTCCCGGCGAAGGGCGCGTTCCTCCTCCTCCTCAAGGGAGACCAGCTCGAGCTCCAGGTGGCGCGGAACCTCGACAAGGCCCAGCTCGCGGAGCCGGACTCGCCCAGGTTCTCGCGCCAGATCTGCCGCGAGGCGATCGCGAAGAAGAAGCCCGTCCTCACCCTCGACGCCGCGGCGGACGCGCAGTTCAAGAAGATGGGCAGCGTCGTGGACCTGAAGCTCAAGGCCCTCCTCTGCGTGCCGTTCGGGTTCGGAGGAGAAGTGATGGGCGTCGTCTACATGGACGAGCCGCAGATCGACCCCAGGAGCCCGAAGGCCGACGACGAGATCGACCTCGTCGCCGCCTTCGGCGACCTCGCGGGGATCGCGTTCGCGAACGCCCGCCGGATCGAGGAAGCGAAGAACCGCGAGCGCGTCGCGGAGACGCTCAAGATCGCGAGCCGGATCCAGCGGAAGCTGCTCCCCGACGTCGCGCCCGTCGTGGACGGCCTCGAGATCGCGGGCCGCATGCTCCCGGCGGAGGAGATCGGCGGCGACCTCTACGACTTCTTCGGCGACGTCGAGGGAGACGTCTTCATCTCGATCGGCGACGTCTCGGGGAAGGGCGTCGGCGCCGGGATCGTCATGGCGAGCGTGCGCGCGCTCCTGCGCTCCTACGCGGAGCGCGTGACGACGTCCGACAAGATCCTCGTGTCGATCAACCGCGCCCTCGTCCGGGACCTCGAGAAGGGGTCGTTCGTCTCCATGCTCCTCTTCCGGTGGTCGAGACACTGGAAGGTGCTCGCGTACGCGGGAGCTGGCCACGAGCACCTGATCGTCGCGCGCGCGAAGACGGGGAAGACGGAGACGATCCGCTGCGGAGGAGTCGTCCTCGGCCTCTCCGCGGACGTGACGGGGCGCATCGAGGAGAAGCGGCTCGACCTCGAGAAGGGCGACCTCCGGCGGCTCCTCGAGCAGATCGTCGACGGCGTGCTCTCGCTGGTCCCG
>JACQDU010000223.1 GCA_016200955.1 bacterium | reverse complement strand
GGACGGACTGTCGTGTAGACTCTGCCACGCGGACGTGCCTCCGATTGCTGTGGAAGGAGCTTGGACACTGCTTCCACGACGTACGGATCACGTCCGCCTTTTGTTTACTCGCGAATTATCCGGGCTAGCGCGCGCTCATGGGGACGTAGTCGCGGCGCGGAGATCCCATGTAGAGCTGCCTCGGGCGAGCGATCTTCTGCTCGGAGTCCATGAGCATCTCCTCCCACTGCGCGAGCCAGCCGGCCGTCCGGCCGATCGCGAACAGCACGGGGAAGAAGTCCACGGGGAACTTGAGCGCCTGGTAGATCAGGCCCGAGTAGAAATCGACGTTCGGGTAGAGCTTCCGCGACACGAAGTAGTCGTCCTGGAGCGCGATCCTCTCGAGCTCGAGCGCGATGTCGAGGAGGGGGTTCCTCCCGACGGCGTTGAAGACGTCGTCCGCGAGCTTCTTGATGATCCGGGCGCGCGGGTCGTAGTTCTTGTAGACGCGGTGCCCGAAGCCCATGAGCTTCGCTTCCTTGGTCTTCACCTTCTTCACGAACTCGGGGATCTTCGTCTTCGTCCCGATCTCGCGGAGCATGTAGAGGACCTCCGCGTTCGCGCCTCCGTGGAGCGGGCCGTAGAGCGCCGCGGATGCGGCCGCCGTCGCCGAGTACGGGTCCACGTGAGACGAGCCGACGGCCCGCATGGCGTTCGTCGAGCAGTTCTGCTCGTGGTCGGCGTGCAGGATGAACAGCACGTCGAAGGCGCGCTCGATCGCGACGGGGGGCTTGTACTTCGCCTCGGACATCTTGAAGATCATCGAGAGGAAGTTGCCGGTGAACGAGAGCTCGTTGTCGGGATAGATGTACGGGAGCCCGAGGCTGTGGCGGTGCGCCCAGGCCGCGAGCGTCGGGACCTTCGCCAGGATCCGGATCATGTGCTGCCGCCGGACCTGCGGGTCCTGGATCTCGTGCGAGTCCTGGTAGAAGGTCGAGAGCGCCGCGACCGACGAGATGAACATCGCCATCGGGTTCGCGTCGTGCCGGAAGCCTTCCTCGAACTTCTTCAGGTTCTCGTGCACGAAAGTGTGGTTGATGATCTCGTGCGTGAAGGCGTCGAGCTCCGCCTTCCTCGGCAGCTCTCCGTTGAACAGGAGGAAGGCCACCTCGAGGTGCGTCGAGCGCTCCGCGAGCTGCTCGATGGGGTATCCGCGGTAGTTCAGGATCCCCTTGTCGCCGTCTATGAACGTGACCTTGCTCTTGCACGACGCCGTGTTCATGAAGGCGGGGTCGAAGGACATGAGGCCGAAGTCCTCCTCGCTCGTCTTCACGTTCCTGAGATCGGCGGCGCGTATCGCGCCGTTCTCGATCGGCAGCTCGTACGTCTTGCCGGTACGGTTGTCGGTGAGCGTCACCGATTCCCGGCTCTTCGGCTCCCCCGCCGCTCCCATCCCTCGAGCCTCCACGAAAAGTCCGCCTGGTGCCCCGCCAGCCGCTCGCAACGAGCCGCGAATCTTCCCGAAAGGAAGGCGATTTCGCAACTCCCTTGGCAAAGTCTGCACCGGGTCGCGGCCATGTGAGCTCCGCGCGCGCTCCGCGCGGTTCTCTTCGTGTCTGCGCGCCTTCGTGGTTATGATCCTCTCTCCATGGCACAGCCCGCGACGTTCGAGGAGCTCCTCGCCCAGGTCGAGAAGCCGAGCCGCTACCTCGGGAACGAGGTGAACGCCGTCCGGAAGGACCTCTCGCGGATAGCGCTCAAGGTCGGGCTCGCTTACCCGGACTTCTACGAGGTCGGGATGTCGAATACCGGCCTCCACATCCTCTATTACCTGCTCAACGAGAGACCCGAGATCGCCTGCGAGCGTGTCTTCCTCCCCGGGCACGATCTCGAGGCGATCCTGCGAGATTCGAGCCAGCCCTTGCTCACGCTGGAGTCGCGAATTCCCGTGAGGGAGCTCGACATCTTCGGCATCCAGCTCCCGCACGAGCTCGCTTACACGAACATCGTGAAGCTCATCCGGCTCGCGCGGGTCCCTCTCTGGGCCGCTGCGCGAAAGGACGACGACCCGATCGTGCTCGGAGGAGGCCCGGGCGCTTTCGGGCCCGAGCCCGTCGCTCCCTTCTACGACGCGATCCTCCTCGGAGACGCCGAGGAGGCTCTCCTGCGGATCTGCGAGACCGTCCGCGAGCTGAAATCGCGCGTCCCGAGGCTCGCGCTGCTCCGGGCGCTCGCCGACATCGAGGGAGTCTACGTCCCTCGCTTCTTCGACGTCCGTTACCGTCAGGACGGCACGATCGACGCGATCGTCCCTCTCTCCGCGAGGGAGACGGTGCGGAAAGCCGTCGTCCTCGACCTCGAGACGGCCTTCTACCCGAAGACGGCGATCGTCCCCTTCGCGGACACCGTCCACAACCGGCTCGGCGTCGAGGTCATGCGCGGCTGCACCGTGGGCTGCCGCTTCTGCCAGGCGGGAATGATCTACCGCCCTCTCCGCGAGCGCTCGCCCAAGAAGATCCTGGACCTCGCGAAGTGCGGCATGGGCGCGACGGGCTTCGAGGACGTCTCGCTCCTCTCTCTCGACACGGGCGACTACACGCTCATAGACCCTCTCGCGAAGGCGCTCCTCGACCAGACGCAGGAGAAGCGCGTCGCGGTCTCGCTGCCGTCTCTCCGCGCGGGCTCTCTCACGGACGACACGATCCGGGAGATCAAGCGCGTGCGCATGACGGGCTTCACGATCGCGCCCGAGGCCGGCACGCAGCGCTTGCGCGACG
The DNA here is from genome assembly GCA_016200955.1 of bacterium. Lineage (GTDB taxonomy): Bacteria > Planctomycetota > J058 > J058 > JACQDU01 > JACQDU01. Next base: position 1,249 of record JACQDU010000223.1, on the reverse strand, counting down.
TGATCAACAAGAACATCTCGGACGAGGAGATCTTCGAGACGACGGAGCGCGTCGCCTCGCAGGGATGGACCTCGATCAAGTTCTACTTCATGCTCGGCTTCCCGACGGAGCGAGCGGAGGACCTGGACGGGATCTGCGACCTCGCGCTCAAGGCCAGGAGGATCGCGCGGCGCTTCGAGAAGGCGTTCGACGTGACCGTCTCTCTCGGGACGCTCGTGCCCAAGCCTCACACGCCGTTTCAATGGGACGCCCAGCTCGCGACGGACGAGGCGCTCCGGCGCTGCCGCCACGTGGTGGACCGGCTGCGGCCGTACCACCTCGCGGTGAAGTACTGGGACCCCAAGAGCTCCTGGCTCGAGGGCGTGCTCTCGCGCGGCGACCGGAGGCTCGCTCCCGTGATCGCGGCGGCCGAGGCCGCGGGCTGCGGCTTCGACTCGTGGACCGAGCACTACCGGATGGACATCTGGCAGCGGATCTTCCGCGAGCACTCGGTCGATCCGGCGTTCTATCTGCGAAAACGGCCCTACAAGGAGGTCCTTCCCTGGGATCACCTCGACGCGCGCGTCACGAAGGGCTTCCTGGAAGCCGACCGGAAGAAGATCGACCGGGCCGAGCGCCTCGCGACCCCGGGGGGTGCGGAGGGCGGGCATAGCCCCCCGAGTGTCACGACGTTCGACTGCCGGGACGACCTCTGCGCGGGCTGCTCCGCTTGCTTCGAGGGAGACATCCGGAACCGCCTCGCGAAGTACGGCGACGATCCGATGGGCGACGGGCGTCGCCTCCCCGTCGCTCTGACGGAGCGCGTCGCGGGAGGCCACGAGCTCGGCCGCAAGATCGAGGGCGTGCTCAGGCCCAGGACCCCCAGCGTGCGGAACCAGGCGGCGAAGGCGGGCGAGGACGCGGCGCGCGCGATCCTCAGGCGGCGCGCTCGCCCGGAGAAGCCGAGCGAGCGGCGCTGGCACACGACGCCGGGCGCTCCCGGGATCGCGGGGCCGGCCCCGGCTTTCTTCCCCGAGAACGTCGTCAAGGAAAGCGAGGCGAGCCGGGACGACGGCGAGCGCAAGCCGCCGGAGGAGACGGGGCGCGCGCTCACGGCGCAGGAGAAGCGCGGGCTCCGGCACGAGGGCGGCGCGGTCCCGCACCGGTACCGCATGAAGTACCGGAAGCTCGGGTCGCTCCGGTGGCTCTCGCACCTCGAGCTGATCAAGGTCGTCTACCGGGCGCTCACGCGAGCGGAGCTGCCCCTCCG
>JACQDU010000222.1 GCA_016200955.1 bacterium | reverse complement strand
GTCCTCACGCGGCCCGGGTTCTTGTCCATGACGACGATCCGGTCGCCCAGGTAGACGGCCTCCTCGATGAGGTGAGTGATCATGAGGACCGACTTGAGCCCGGCCTCCTTCTCCGCCCAGAGACGGTAGACCTCCGAGCGCAGCGACTCCGCGGTGAGCACGTCGAGCGCGGAGAACGGCTCGTCCATGCAGAGGAGCTCGGGCCCTCCGACGAGGGCGCGGGCGATCCCCACGCGCTGCTTCATGCCGCCCGAGAGCTTCTTCGGGTACTCGCTCTCGTAGCCTTCGAGGCCGACGAGGTCGACGGCGCGCTTCGTGCGAGCGGCGATCGTCGCCTCGTCGAGGCCGCGGCCGTTGAGGCCGACCGCGACGTTCTCCCTCACCGTGAGCCAGGGGTAGAGGGCGAAGCTCTGGAAGACGATCGCCGCGCCCGGGTGGATCCCTTCGAGCTTCGCGCCGTGGGAGCTGATCTCGCCCTTGCTGGCCTCGATGAGGCCGACGAGGATCCGGAGCAGGGTCGACTTCCCGCAGCCCGACTCTCCCAGGATGCAGACGACTTCTCCCTCGCCCACCGCGAGCGAGACGTCGTCGAGGACGACGCGCGCCGTGCCCGTCTCGTCCTCGAAGGACTTGAAGACGTGCCGGACCTCCGCGATCGGCGGCTTCCCGTTCGCCGCCGGAGTGGCCGGCGCGGGAGCGGGCGTGGGAGTCGTCGCGGTCGTGTCGGCCATGACGCGATCTTCCTGGAAGTGAGTCAGCGGTTCAAGGCGAACCGTTCGTCGGCGAACTTGTAGAGCCGCTTCCACACGAAGCGGTTCAGGAGCACGAGCGTCAGCGTGAGCGCGAGGACCGACGCGGCCAGCATCGGGTAGTCCGTGCCGCCGGGAGCGTCCGTGGCCTTCGCGATGAGCGAGCCGAGGCCGAACGCCGTGTGCGACTTCCCCTGGTACTCCGTGACGATCGCGGCGTTCCACGCTCCTCCGGCCGCCGTGATGAGCCCGGTCAGGAGGTGCGGGAAGATCCCGGGCAAGAGGAGCGTCCTCCACCGCGAGAACCCGACCACGTGGTACACGTCCGTCGCCTCGCGCAGGTCGTGCGGGATCGTCATGGCGCCCGCGATCACGTTGAACAGCACGTACCACTGGGCGCCGAACAGCGTCAGGAACAGCGAGCCCCACGAGAAGGGGATCCCGAGGGGGTCGAGCACGTGCCCCGTCACGAGCGGGAAGAGCATCGGCGCCGGGAACGACGCGAGGACCTGCACGATCGGCTGCGCCCTCCGTGCGAGCTTGGGCGAGAGCCCGATCGCGACGCCCACCGGGATCGTCCAGAGAGCTCCGAGCGCGAGCGCCGCGACCGTGCGGAGAGAAGTCAGGGCGAGCCCTCCTCCGATGTCCATCCACTGCGCGCCGGTCACGGTCGCGAGGAGCAGCCAGAGCCGGTAGGCGCCGTAGAAGGACCCGACCGTCGCCGCGAAGCCCGTGGTCCACCCGAGCGCCGCGAGGACCTGCCGCGCGCGCTCGTCGCTCACCCTCGACGGCAGGGGCGGCGGAGCCGGCTTCGCGAGGGCGACCGCGACCGCGCCCGGAGCGGGCGTCGTCCGGTTCCTTTGGTCGAGGCGCCTGAGCGCGCTCGAGCGGCTCAGGAACGAGAGGATCCAGGACCGCGGCGCCTCGGCCGCCTCGGTCTCCTCGATCTTGAACTTCTGGGACCAGGCGACGAGCGGCCTCCAGAGGAGCTGGTCCGTGAGGACGATGACGAGGACCATCGCCACGATCGCCCAGAGGACGCCCGTCCAGTTGGTCCCGCCCCTCTCGTTGTCGATGTCGTAGACGTAGTTCATGTAGGAGCCGATGCCGGGGAGCTGGAAGTTCTTCCCCTCGAGCTTGAAGGCCTCGACCGTCATGAGGAAGAACCAGCCCCCCGCCATCGACATCATGGAGTTCCAGACGAGCCCGATGGCGCTCGCGGGGAGCTCGAGCGTCTTGAACCTCCTCCACCACGAGAAGCGGTGGACCCGCGCGACCTCGATGAGCTCGGTCGGGATCGCGCGGATCGAGCCGTAGAACGAGAACGTCATGTTCCACGCCTGGCCCGTGAAGATCATGACGATGCAGGCGAGCTCGAGGCCGATCGTCCGTCCCTTGAAGATCCCCATCATGCCGAGCGTGACGGCCGGCAGGAACGC
>JACQDU010000221.1 GCA_016200955.1 bacterium | reverse complement strand
GCGAGAGCGAGCGCTCCCGCGAGGGTGAGGCTCCCCGCGAGGAGGGCGGGGCGCGTTCGGAACGTCATGATTCTTCCCTTCCGGGCGGCGCGGCGGATGGTCCGAGGCGCCGGTTACCAGGGACAGGAGCGGAAGTCGTGCCGTTTCCAACCGCTTTTGCCCCGGAGAGTTCGCGCAGTGAATTCGTGGCACCTTGAGCCGGTTTTCCAGTTTCGGGTGAGGCGCCGTCGGCCTGTCGACGTGAGAGCGCTCGCGGATCTCGTCCGGGTCGCTTCCGGTGGGAGCGTCGCTCGCGTAGAACGAGGTCATGGCGCGCTTCCCGCTCTTCCTGGGAGTGACGGCCTCGCTGCGAGCGGCGTTCTCTCGCTGGAACGCGGTCTTTCCCGCTCTCATGGTCGTTCTCACGGTGATCCTCGTCGCGAGCGGAGCCGATCGAGCGGCGCGCGCGGCGATCGTCGCGAGGGTCCCCTTCGAGTGGAGCGACACGAGGGCCGCGGTCTTCGACCTGGGAGAGGTCTGGCACGTCGCGCTCGGGATCTTCCTCGTGCTGGTCGGAGCCGCGCGCCGGGAGCGCAAGGTCGCCGGTGGAGGCTGGGCGGTCCTGCAGGCTCTCATCGTCTGCGGGCTCCTCACGCTGTTCTTCAAGTACGCGACGGGAAGACCGCCGCCCTCGCGCACGGGGAGCGCGACGGACTGGGAGCTCCTCGCGTTCACGAGCCGCGACCTGCGCGTCATGTGGCCGTCGGGGCACACCTCGAGCGCGTGCGCCGCGGCCGCCGCGCTCACGGCGTTCTTCGACGGGCGACGATGGGTCGCGGTCCTCGCGTGGACGATCGCGGCGCTGGTCGCCGCGAGCATGATCCTCCTCACGTTCCACTGGCTCTCGGACGTCGTCGCGGGAGGGCTCCTCGGCTTCCCCATCGGGCGCTCCGTCGGGCGGACGTTCCGCGCGTGGGCGGAGGACGAGCGCGCGACGTGAAACGGGCGCGCGCCTGACGTACAAGTGGCGCGAGCTCTCTCATGAATCTCGGTCGCTACGACGTGCTCTCGGAGATCGGCCGCGGAGGCGGAGGGGTCGTTTACCGTGCCCGCTCCCCCGAGGGACGGGAGCTCGCGATCAAGGTCCTCAAGCGGAGCGATTCGGGCGAGGCGCTCGCGCGCTTCGACCGCGAGAGGCGCGTCCTCGCGGAGCTCGGCGAGTCGCAGGGCTTCGTCGAGCTGCTCGACGCCGGGCAAGGGCCGGGCGGTCCCTTCCTCGTCATGCCGTTCGTTGGAGGAGGCACGCTCCGCGACCGGCTCCGCCGCGGGCCGCTCGAGATCGACCGGACGATCGCGCTCGGGCTCTCCCTCGCGCGGACGATCGGGCGCGCGCACGAGCGCGGGATCGTGCATCGCGACCTCAAGCCCGAGAACGTCCTCTTCCACGCCGACGGGCGGCCTCTCGTGGCCGACATGGGGCTCGCGAAGCACTTCGACAACCCGAGCGCCGGACGGAGCGTCTCGCTCTCGCAGGAGGGGCAGCTCCGCGGGACGATCGGCTACATCGCGCCCGAGCAGATGAACGAGGCGAAGTCCGCGGGAGCTCCCGCGGACGTCTTCTCCCTGGGAGCGATCCTCTACGAATGCCTGGCCGGGCGCGCCGCGTTCGAGGGAGAGAGCCTCCTCGAGGTCTTCGGGAGAGTCGAGCGCGGCCTCGTGGAGCCGATCGATCGAGCGAGGCCGGGGACGCCCTCGTGGCTCGCCGCGATCGTCCGCCGTTGCCTCGCTGCGGATCCGGGACAGAGGTTCGCGGACGGCCTCGCGCTCGCCCGGGCCCTCGCGGAAGGCTCGCGGCCGCGGCGCGGGCGCTCGCTCGTCGCTCTCGGCGCGCTCGCGCTCCTGCTCGTCGCCGCGGCGGGGGTCTCTCTCGTTCTCGCGACGCCGTCTTCCGGAAAGGAAGCGCGCAGGCTCGCCGAGGAGGCATGGGAGCTCGTCCTGGCGCACGACTCGGCGGGAGCGGTGGCCGCCTGCGACAGGGCGCTCGAGCTCGACCCGCGCCTCGCCCGCGCCCGGAGCGCGCGCGCCCTCGCGCGGGTCAGGAGAGATGTCCCGCGCGCGCTCGCGGACGCGGAGGAGGCTGTCTCGCTCGACCCGGAGGACGCGCGCTCCTGGCTCGCGCGCGGCGCGGCACGCCGGCCGGACGACATCGAGCGCGCCCTCGCCGATCTCGGCCGCGCGGTCAAGCTCGACCCGGAGCTCGCGCTGGCCTGGCGCGAGCTGGCCGAGGCGCAGGCCCAGAAGGGCGACCTCCCGGGAGCTCTCGTCTCGGCGAGCCGGACCGTGGAGCTCGCTCCGCGCGCGGGTTTCGCGCTGTGCGTCCGCGGGTTCGTTCACCTGAAGAAGGGCGAGCTCGACCGTGCTCGCGCGGACCTCGACCGCGCCATCGAGCTGGACCGCAAGAACGACGAGAGCTGGGGCAATCGCGGCTTCCTCCGGCACCTGAAAGGAGACCTGGACGGGGCGATCGAGGACCAGACTCGCGCGATCGAGATCTTCCCCGAGGGCGTCGACCACTGGTTGAACCGAGGGATCGCGCGCGAGGCTCGCGGCGACCACAGGGGCGCTCTCGCGGACCTCACGCACGCGATCGAGGCGGCTCCCCGGACCGCCAATCTCTGGCTCGCGCGCGGCTTCGCGCACCGGATGCGCCGCGAATTGGACGAGGGGCTCGCGGACGACACGCGCGCTCTCGAGCTCGACCCGAGGGCCATAGGCGGATACTACGAGCGCGCTCTCCTCAGGTGTCTCAAGGGCGACCTCGAGGGAGCCACCGCCGACGCCACGCGGGCCATCGACCTCGACCCTCGATGCACGAAGGCCTTGATCCTGAGAGGAGAACTCCGCGGGGCGCAAGGCGCCGACGCCGGCTCGCTCGCGGACCCCGCGCGCGCGGTCGAGACCGCGCCCGCCGACCCCGGGGCGTTGCATGCCCGGGCGGCCTCGCGGTTTGCCAGGGGAGACGAGGAGGGCGCGAAGGCCGACCTCAGGCGCACGGTCGAGCTGGACCCGCGGCGCGGGCCCGCGTGGCACGACCTCGCGAAGGTCCTGATCGCGCACGACGACCTCGACGGGGCGATCGCGG
>JACQDU010000226.1 GCA_016200955.1 bacterium | reverse complement strand
GCGCGGGCAAGCGCGCGCGCGCGCATCGAGGACGAACTCGCAGTGAGGGCACTCGAAGCGGAACTTCTGCTTCGTCGAGCCCGGCGGCGGCTTCGCGAGGTCGTCGGAGTCGTCCTCGTCCCTCTCGGTGTCGAGGAGCGGCATCATGTCGAGGGCCTCGATCTCCGCGAGCGTCGGTGCGTGCTGCGGGTCGAAGGTCGGCGGCAGCTGGAACGGGTCTCCCGCCTGCGTGCTCGGGAGCTCGTGCGTGCGGAAGCCGGGCGGGCGATCCGACGAACGGGGCGGCGTCGCGAGCGTGCGCTGGAGGCGGTCGCGGTCGAAGCCGACCGTCGGTGGCGCGGGCATAGGCGGCAGCGGCCGAGGAGGAGGCGCGCTCGCGCCTCGCGGCGGAGGCGGAGCGGCCTGGCGAGGCGGCGGAGCAGCGCCCCGCGGCGTCGCGGCGCGATCCGCTCCCGTGAGGTAGCAGTCGTCGCAGCACTCGTCGATCGCGAGGTGAGCCGCGCAGAGGACTCGCCTGCAGGAGCGGCAGGCGAAGGTCCCTGGCCCGAGGCGGCCGCGGCAGCGGGCGCAGGTCGCGAAACCGGAGGGCGCACCCGGGGCGTAAGGGGGAGAGCCGCGCGGCGCCTGGGTGTAGGGCGGCGGCGGCGGCACGGGACCGCGCGGGTTCCCGTGAGGCGGCGTCGCCGGAGCGCCGCGCGGGCGGTTCGCCGGGTTCTCGCGCGGCCCGAACAGGCTCGTTCCCGGGACGGACGCGTCGCGCTCCGACGCGGGAGTCGTGGGGCCGCCCGGCCGCGCCACCGGCGCGGCTCCTCTCGGGGGCTCCGATCGGACGGCCGGTGCCCGCGAGGTCGAGGGAGGGACCGATGCGGCTCTCGCCGGCGCGACGGGAGCGACGCTCGCGCCCGGAGCCTGCGTCCGCGCGGGCAGCGGAGGAGCGGGCCGGCTCTTGCCCCAGCGCGCCGAGTCGTTCGTCGCGACGGTCGCCGCGTCGGGAGAGTCGGGGTCGACGCTCTTCGGGACCTCGAGCTCGATGCCCATGGACTCGAGCGTGGCCGCGTCGGGCGAAGGAGGGCCCTGCATCACGGTCTTCTTCGCCTGCTCGAGGGGAACGCCCGCGCACGGAGGGCAGACCTTGCCGCGCTTGTGCGTGTCGCAGAACTGCCGCTGGCAGGCGGGGCAGATGAACACCTTTCCTTCCACGAACTCGCTGCAGATCTCGCAGAAAGGCTGGTTCAGGTCGACCTTCGCCTGGGCCGTGAGAGCGGTCTTCTTCTTGTTCTTCTTGCCCGAAGCGGCTTCCTCGGCCTTGGCGCGGATCTTCTTCTTGATGCGCTCGGCTTCCTTGCCCTTGAGGACGACCTTCGTCGGCTTCTTCGCCTTCACGTCGTCGCCCACGACCTCGAAGCCGGAGCTTCTCTTGGAGGAGCGGCCCGACTTCTTCTGCTTCCCTTTCCCCTCGCGCGTCGCGGTCTCGGCCTTCGCGAGCGACTCGCCGCACCGGAGGCAAACCTTGTTCTTGAAGTCGATGCATCGGAGGCACGTCTTCTTGCCGCACTCGGGGCACTTGAAGTGGCGCTTGTAGACGGGCAAGCTGCAGATCGGGCACTTCCTCACGTCCGTCTCGAGGTAGAACTTGAGCCTCGGCCCCTCGCGCTCTCCGGCATCGTCCTTGCCGCACTCGATCACGTCGCCCGTGTTCAAAGGGACCCGGCCCTGGACCCTCACTCCGTTGAGGAAGGTGCCGTAGCTGCTTCCCGAGTCGATGAGGAAGTAAATTCCGTTGCTCTCCCGGATGACGTGACAATGCTCGCCCGAGGCGGGGATATCCTGGTGGGGATCGAGCTGGACTTCGCAGAAGGGCTGGCGACCGATGCGCACGACTTGCGCGTCGGACGATTCGATCTTCCCTTTCTTGGCTCCCGACAGGAAGAAGAAGAAGACCAGAGGAGGTTTCGTCGCCACCCGGGCTCCCAGCTTCGCCGCGCCGCGCGGGCGCGCGCGATCCGACGACGAGACTAATGGGAGCCCGTCCTCCCTGCAAGGAAGGGGCGGCTCAGTGGTCTTTTCCCTCCTCTAGAATCGACGCTTGAAGTGATCGTACTTGCGCTGTTTTTCGCGCGGAATCCAGTAACTTCCCTCGGCCTTTCCTCGCCGGAGCGGGTCTTTCCCGGAGAGCTTCCTGAGAATTGCCATGGGCGTGATGATCAAGTAATAGGCGCCCGCGAGGAGGATCCTCGTGTTCACGTAACCGAGGACTCCCGCGAAACCCATCCAGACGCGGCCGAAGAGGCCCGGGACCGCGATGCCGAGGAGCCCGAAGAACGTGGCCAGCGAGGCGAGCGAGTAGAGCTGGACGAGCCTCGTGGTCGCACCGAAGAGCCACGGCGTGTTCGCGAGCCTGTGGACCGCGTCCGCGTACGAGAGCGCCTGCCCGCCGGCCGCCTCGAGGGCCTTCCGCTCCTCGCCCCACACGAGGAAGCGCAGGAACCAGCCGTGATGCCCGAGGACCCAGAGGAGCGCGACGGTGCCGAAGAACAGGAAGCCCGCGACCCCGGCCGTCCGGCCGTGCTTCCGGAGCTGGGCGGCGTGGGCCTCCGGCGAGAGCGCTCCCGCGGACTTGAGCGTGGCGGCGTGGCCGTCGATGAGGTTCTCGGCCTCGCTCCGCTTGGCGGCGGCCTTCTTCTTCTCCGCCGCGAGAGCGGCCGGGGGAGGAGCCATGGTGACCGTGAGCTTCTCCTTCACCGATTCGGCCATCAGTCCAGCTCGAACTCGCTCTTCCAGTCGCTGTCGGCGCCGGCTTGCGGCTGCTTCGTCTTGTCGAGGATGAACCGCTCGAGGACGAGGTAGTCCATGTGAGTCCGCATGAAGCAGCGGTAGGCGTCCTCGTGGTTGCAGATGATCGGCTCGCCCCTCACGTTGAACGACGTGTTCACGATCACGGGGACTCCCGTGAGCTGGTCGTACTGCTTGATGATCTCGTGGTAGACGGGGTTGTCCTGCGGGTGGACGGTCTGGATGCGCGCCGAGTAGTCGACGTGCGTGATCGAGGGCACCGAGCTCCGGATCACGTTGAGCTTGTCGATCCCGAAGAGCTTCTTCTGCTCCTCGGTCATCGGGATCCGGTGCTTCTCGAGCACGTTCGCGACGAGGAGCATGTAAGGAGACTCGCGGTCGAGCTCGAACCAGTCGCTCACCTTCTCCGCGAGGCACGAGGGAGCGAAGGGGCGGAAGCTCTCGCGGAACTTGATCGCGACGTTCATGGTCTTCTGCATCGAGCGCGAGCGGGAGTCGCCGATGATCGAGCGGCCCCCGAGAGCGCGCGGGCCGAACTCCATGCGGCCCTGCATGAGGCCGACGACGTTCGTCCCGGGAGGAGTCCCGTCCTCGAGCGGCGGGCGGCGCGACTCCTCGGTCAGGAGCTTCGCCACGCGCCCGGGAAGGTCCGGGGCGCTGACCTCCTCGTAGGGGAGCTTGCGCGCATCGAGCCAGGCCTTGATCTCGGCGTCCGAGAAGCGGGGCCCGAGGAGGGCTCCCTTCATGCGGTCGCGGCCGTCCGCGGTCGCCGTGCGGGGCTTCTGGAGATACTTGTGCCAGATCGCGAGCGCGACTCCGAGCGCGCCGCCCGCGTCGCCGGCGGCGGGCTGGATGAAGACGTCCTTGAAGATGTTCTGGCGCAGGATCTTTCCGTTGGAGACGCAGTTCAGCGCGACGCCGCCCGCCATGCAGAGGTAGTCGGCTCCCGTGATCCGCTTCACGTGCCGCGCCTGCCGCTCCATGGTGAGCTCGGTGATCGTCTGAACGGTCAGCGCGAGGTCCATCTCGCGCTGCGTGAGCTTCGATTCCTGCTTGCGCGGAGGGCCGCCGATGAGCTCGTCAAACCTGGGCGACGTCATGCGCAGACCCGAGAGGTAGTCGAAGTACTCCATGTTCAGGCGGAAGCTGCCGTCTTCTCTCAGGTCGAAGACGTTGTTCAAGATGAGCTCGACGTACTTCTTCGCGGCCTCGGGGTTGCCGTAGGGCGCGAGGCCCATGACCTTGTACTCCCCCGAATTGACCTTGAAGCCGGTGTAGTAAGTGAAGGCGGAGTAGAGG
>JACQDU010000225.1 GCA_016200955.1 bacterium | reverse complement strand
GGAGTGTCCGGTCGCGCGCTTCTGCCTCGCCCGCGAGAGGGGCGAGGTCGCTCGCTTCCCCGAGCTGGCGGCGAGGGAGAAGCCGCGCTCGCGGCGCGATCTCTCGCTTGCTTTCTTGCATGAAGGAGCCGTCCTCGTGGGAAGGCGCCGCGCGGATGCGGTCTGGGGTGGGCTCTGGGAGCTCCCCCGGGTCACTCTCCTCGAGGGAGAGCCGGACGAGGACGCCGCGCGCCGGCTCGGACGCGAGGTGCTGGGCTGCGCCGCCTCGCTCGTCCGCGGGAGCGCTCCCCTCGCGACGAGGCGCCACACCGTCATGCGGGAGAGGATCGAGCGGCGCGTCTTTCGCGGAGAGCTGCGCGGCGAGCCGCGCTCGCGCGCTCACGCGGAGCTGCGCTGGGTCTCGCCCGAGGAGATGACCTCGCTCGCGCTACCTTCCCCTCAACGGATGGTCGCCGCGTCGGTGAGGGAGTGGGCCGTGCACGGGAACGGGGGTAATGCGGGGGGCGAAGCTCCCCGCAAACGGTGACAACCTCTCAGCGAGCGCGGTAAGTGATGCGAGCCCGCGTCAGGTCGTAGGGCGACATCTCGAGGGTCACGGTGTCTCCGGGGAGGATGCGGATGAAGAACTTCTTCATCTTCCCCGACACGTAAGCGAGGAGCTCGTGACCGTTCTCGAGCTGCACGCGGAACGTCGCGTTCGGGAGAGCTTCCTTCACGACTCCCTGGAGCTCGATTGCCGCTTCTTTCGCCATAGGCCTCTCCTGTCCTTTCCTTCGGTGCGCTGACGACCGCCCCGGAAGGTTGGACCGGAGGCGACCCGGGGTCCAATGTCGCTGATCCGTCGCGGCGCGCAAGGGGGGAATGATTTTTTCGAGCAACGGCGAGAGAGACGGAGAAGGCGAACCACGGAGACACGAAGTTCAATCAGCGCGCCAAGCCGCAACGGAAGCTAGCGAAGAAAAACGAGAGAACTACGAAGGCACGAAGTCACGAAGTTGGCGAACGAGGCCCTCACAGCGGCGACCGAATTACGTGATGCGGCCCAAGAGGAGGACGTTCACCGCAGAGGCGCGGAGTTCGCGGGGGTGACGCAGAGAATCTCCTTCTCTCGGCGTTCTCCGCGCCTCCTCTGCCTCCTCTGCGGTTCGTCGTTCTTTTCTTCACTCCCTTGATCAGGTCATCCGGTTAGCGCTGTCACATGCGAGTCTTCGTGCCTTCGCGTCTTCGTGGTTACGTCGTTCTCGTACGAAGTCAACGCGCCGACAAGACGCTCATCGTCATCGGAGAAGTCGGGCATCTTCGTGTTTTCGTGGCTCTTCTCGCCGGGCTCAGGAGCGACGCGCGGGGCTCCGCTTGCCGTTCTTCCCCGAACACACTTGCATCGAGCGCCCGTCGCTAGAGAGGACCTTCTTCAAGAACCGACCGGTGTGCGATGCGCTTTCACGGGCGACGTCCTCGGGAGTGCCCTCCGCCACGAGCAGCCCGCCTTCCCCGCCGCCCTCGGGGCCGATGTCGATGACCCAGTCCGCGGTCTTCACGATGTCGAGGTTGTGCTCGATGACGACGACCGTGTTCCCTTTGTCCACGAGGCGCGAGAGGACGAGGAGGAGCTTGTTGATGTCGTCGAAGTGGAGGCCCGTCGACGGCTCGTCGAGCACGTAGAGCGTCCGGCCGGTCGCCGTGCGGCCGAGCTCCTTCGCCAGCTTCACGCGCTGCGCCTCGCCGCCCGAGAGAGTGGGCGACTGCTGCCCGAGCGCGACGTAGCCGAGGCCGACCTCGTCGAGCGTCTCGAGGAGCTTGGCGACGTGCTTGTGCGTGCGGAAGAGGTCGAGCGCTTCCCGGACGGTCATGTCGAGGATGTCGGCGATCGACTTCCCCCGGTAAGCGACCCGGAGCGTCGCGTCGTTGAAGCGCTTCCCCTGGCACTCCTCGCAGGTCACGTAGACGTCGGCCAGGAAGTGCATCTCGATCTTCTTGACGCCGGAGCCCTCGCAGCCCTCGCAGCGGCCGCCCTTCACGTTGAACGAGAAGCGGCCGGCGTCGAAGCCGTAGGCCTTGGACTCCGGGAGCTGCGCGTAGAACTCGCGGATCGGGTCGAAGACCTTCACGTAAGTCGCCGGGTTCGAGCGCGGCGTGCGGCCGATCGGCTGCTGGTCGATCGCGATGACCTTGTCGAGGAGGTCCACTCCAACGATCTTGTCGTGAGGACCCGCCTGCGACTGCGCTCCCATGAGCTTCCGCTCGAGCGCGGGGAGCAGGATGTGGTTCACGAGGGTCGACTTCCCCGCGCCCGAGACGCCGGTCACGCACGTGAAGACGCCGAGAGGGAAGCTCACGTCGATCCCGCGGAGGTTGTTCGCTCGCGCGCCCCGGACCGTGACGGCCTTCTTCGGGTCCACGCGGCGTCGCTCGCGCGGGACGGGGATCGTCTTCTCTCCCGAGAGGTACTGGCCCGTGAGGGAGCGAGGGTTCGCGGCGATCTCCTCGGGAGTTCCGGTCGCGGTGACCTCTCCTCCCTCGCGGCCGGCGCCGGGGCCGAAGTCGAGGATCCAGTCGGCTCGCTCGATCGTCTCGCGGTCGTGCTCGACGACGACGACCGTGTTGCCGAGGTCTCTCAGGTGCTCGAGCGTCGAGAGGAGCTTCGAGGCATCGCGCGCGTGGAGGCCGATCGAGGGCTCGTCGAGCACGTAGACGACTCCCGAGAGCTCGCTCCCGATCTGCGAGGCGAGCTGGATCCTCTGGCTCTCTCCTCCAGAGAGCGTCGGCCCCGAGCGGCCTAGCGAGAGGTAGTCGAGGCCGACGTTCTCGAGGAAGCGGAGGCGCGCGCGGATCTCCTTGAGGAGCGCCTCGGAGATCTTCCGCTGGACGGGCGCGAGCTTCTGGGGAAGCTCGTCGAAGAAACGAGCCGCTTCCCTCACGTTGAGGTCGTTGATCGCGGCGATCGTCGTCCCGGCGACGCGGACGTGGCGGCTCTCGATGCGGAGGCGGGCGCCCTCGCAGTCGGGGCAGGGGCGATGGCTGTGGAATCCGAGGTAGAAGCGCTTCATGTCCTCGGACTGAGTCTCGAGGAGGCGGCGCTTGATGTTCGGGAGGACGCCTTCCCAGCTCGCCTGGTAGCTCCCCTGGGACTTCTTCCCCGACCACTCGACGGTCACCGGTTCCTCGGAGCCGTGGAGGATCACGTTCCGGTGCTTCTCGGGAAGGTCCTTCCAGGGCCGGTGCACGTCCACCTTGTGGGCCTTCGCGACGGCCATGAGGAAGCGGTAGGTCCAGCGGTTCTGGTTGTCCTCGCTCCCCTTGTTCCAGAGAGCGATCGCGCCCTGGTCGATCGTCTTCTCCGGATCCGGGACGACGAGCTCCGGGTCCATCTCGAGCGTGAAGCCGAGGCCGTTGCACGCGACGCAGAGGCCCTGGGGCGAATTCGACGAGAAGCTCTGCGGCGTCAGGTCGGGAAAGGAGACCTCGCACTCCTCGCACGCGAGGCGCTCGGAGAGCAGGCGGTCGCTTCCGCTTGATTGTACGGGGGCTATGCGCCCCCCACCATGGGGNGGGGCCCCCCCTGCGGTGTCGGGAAAGTGCAGCGTGAGCTTCCCTTCGCCGAGGCGCAGCGTCGATTCGACGGAGTACGTGATGCGCGCCTTCTCGCTCGCCTTGACGACGATCCGGTCCACGACGGCCTCGATCGTGTGCTTCTTCTTCTTGTCGAGGGCGGGGACCTGATCGAGCGTGACCATGCTCCCGTTCACGCGAGCGCGGACGAGGCCCTTCTTTCTCAGGTCATCGAGCTCTTCTTTGTGCTCGCCCTTTCTACCGAGGACGCGCGGCGCGAGCAGGACGACCTTCGTCCCTTCCGGGAGCGCGAGGATCGAGGAGACGACCTGCTGCGCCGACTGCTTCTCGACGGTGCGGCCGCACTTCGGGCAGTGCTGGACTCCCAGGCGAGCGAACAGGACGCGCAGGTAGTCCGCGATCTCGGTGATCGTGCCGACCGTCGAGCGCGGGTTCGTCGAGGCCGCCTTCTGCTCGACGGCGATGCAGGGAGAGAGGCCGCTTATGTGGTCGAACTTCGGCTTCTCCTTCTGCCCGAGGAACTGCCTCGCGTAAGCCGAGAGGCTCTCGACGAAGCGGCGGCGGCCTTCGGCGAAGACCGTGTCGATCGCGAGAGAGCTCTTCCCGCTCCCCGAAGGCCCCGTGAAGACGACGAACTTCTTCTTGGGGACGGAGCACGTGACGCCCTTCAGGTTGTGCTCGCGAGCGCCGCTGATATCGATGCTCTGGGGTTCCACGGCGAGAAGTTTACCCGAAGACCGCGGGCGCGGTGGGCTCCCGCCGCTGACACTTTCGCCGCCTCGCGCGCGAGGGTAGAGTGCGCGGCCGTCGAAGGGGAGGACACGCATGGAGCCGGAGACCGTCTTCGTTCCGCTCGTGAAGTCGGCCACGACGTCCCAGTCTCCGAACGTCCGCTCCGTCATGGACGAGATGGACGACGGGACCTACGTGATCCCCGATTACCAGCGCGACTCCTCCCAGTGGGAGATCGAGAAGAAGTCGCGCTTCGTCGAGTCGATCATCAACAACCTGACGATCCCTCCTCTCATCGTCTACCCGGAGGACGACCCCGCGAGCGGGCTCGAGCGGCGGCAGGTCGTGGACGGCCAGCAGCGGCTCACGACGATCCGCGAGTTCCTGAAGGACCAGTTCGCTCTCGCGAGCGCGGCCGACGTCGAATACGCGGACAACGTGAGCGCGCTCATCGCGGGGAAGAAGTTCTCGCAGCTCGACCCGAGGATCCAGAAGCAGATCGAGAAGTACACGCTCAACCTGATCGTGCTGCCGAAGAACATCGACCTGAGCTTGCGGCTCGAGATCTTCCGGCGGATCAACGAGGCCGGAGTTCCCCTGAGCGCGCACGATCTCAGGCTCGCGACCTTCGGCGCCTCCGATCGCGTCCAGCTCATCCGGCTCGCCGGGATCTTCGACCTCCAGCGCGAGGGCTCGCGCCGCATGATCGACTCGGCGAAGAAGCGCTTCGGGCTCGACTTCCCCTGGAAGCAGCACCAGGCCTGGGCTGCCTGGTGGTCGGGCGCCGCGCAGTCCGCGGGGCAGTCGCCGTCGCAGATGTTCCTCCACTACCTGATCGCCCGCGACCCCGCTCGCGTCCACATGCTCCAGAAAGACGACGTCCAGCGAGCGCTCAAGGTGAAGTACCACGGGACGACGACCTCGATGCTCGACCTCTACTGCGCCCAGGCCGAGGTCGAGTCCGGCCAGGAGGTCACGCAGATCCTGAGCGACATGCCGACGCTCGTGCGCTGGTTCGCCGACTTCGAGCAGTGGTTCAACGTCGTCAAGATCTTCCGGGTCCCGCGGATCTCCGTGAACTCATCGACGCGCGTCGCTCTGTTCATCGCGGCGGCGGCCATGACGTGGAAGAGCCCCGACGCGGTCACCGATTCTCAATGGGAGGACGCGGACTGCTTCCTCACCCAGGGGCCGTCTCGCATCAAGCAGGTCCTGGGAGTCGACTACGCCGTCGCGAAGGGGAAGTGGCCGGAGCACAAGCGGCAGATCGAGAAGACCTACGAGGTCTGCCGCGTGATCTCGTCGAAGTGAGCGGCGAATCGCTCAGAGGGCGACAGGCGAGCGGAGCGAGCCGCGGTACAAATCGCCACGCAAGGGCTAGGGCGTCGCCGAGTGACGAGCCTTTCTGCGTGGCCACCCCTAGACGAGTCTCACAAAGCGATGGACAGACGCTCCGCCGCAAGCCGCCTCTGCGCGTTGAGGCGCTCGACGTTCTCGAGCGCGGCGCGCCGGTAAGGAGCCGCGATCCCGTCCGTGCGGCCCGTGAGCACGTCGAACGTCCCGCGAGCGCGCGCGAGCGCTCCGCGGACGTTCCAGCTCTTGGCGTCGTCGCGCGATGGAAAGAAGGCCTCGACGGCCGTGTCGAAGATCCGGCCGGCCCAGGGCTGCGTCGGGTTCTTCCCCGTCTGCTGCGCGAGGTCGTTCAGGAAGGAGAGCTGCTTCCGCGCTCCGAGGTCGATCAGCTCGCGCGCGTCGATCCCGAGCGTCCGGAGATCGGGCTCGAGGTGCTTGAGCCCGGCGATCGATGCGAGCAGGAGCTCGAGCTGGAAGGTCACGTAGCGCGCGTACTCGAAGCGGGTCATGCGCCGGAGGAGCTCCGGCAGGAACTGGACGCCGAGCCCGACGTGGCGTGCCTCGTCTTTCTCATAGTAGACGAGGAGGTCCGAGAGCACGGGCTCCACGTGGAGCTCGCGGACCTTGTGGAAGATCGTGAGGGCGATCGTCTCCACCTGGAGCTGCATGCCCGCGATCTTCTGCGCGAGGTTCTCCGTCCCGATCGCCAGCTCGACGACGACGCGCGACCAGAAGTCGAGCGGCGGCGGCTCCAGCGCGAGGAGGTCCAGGTAGTCGTGCATGACGTAGAAGTGGCGGGCCTCGTCGTGTGCCTGCGAGGTCGCGGCCATCTTCGCCTCGAGCGGGTCGATCCTCTCGGCGAGCTGCGCGGAGACCTTCCAGGCGGCGAGCTCGCCCCACATGATGATCGAGAAGACCTTCGCGAGAGAGCGCCTCGGACCCTCTCCGAGGGTGATCGGACCGTGCTTGGTCTGGAGCTCCTTCAGGATCTGGCGGCCGTCCCAGATCTTCTCCTGGCCCACGTGGTAGAGGCCCTCGAGCCGCCGCGCGCGCGCGGCCTCGTCGCGCGTCCGCTCGTGCGTGAACATGTCGAGGGGGAGAAGGCCTCTCGGGATCACCGGGAGCGCCGGGAGTCGCACCGACGGGAGTCGCATCGCCGGGAGCTGCATACGGCCTGACCTCCGGCGAGAGGGTGGCCGCGGCCGGAGCGCGTGTCAACCTCGCCCGCGAGAGAGGTGCTACGCTCCGGCACGACCAGGAACCGGAACGAGGTATGACATGCGAAGGATCGTCTGCGTTGCGGCGGCGCTCGTCGCCCTCTCGGGCTGCCGATCGGGCGGCGCGAGGAACGACAGCGGCGTCTTCAAGGAACTGACGGCCGAGAGGCTCCGCATCGTCGACTCCGAGGGAAGGCCCCGCGTCTACATGGGAGAAGTGAAGGACAAGGGCTACTCCGCCCTCTCGGTCCTCGACCAGGAAGGGAAGGTCCGACTCGTCGTCATCCTCCTCGCGGATGGCTCGCCTCTCGTCGCTCTGAACGACGGCGACGAGCACGTGGGCGTCGGCCTCGGGCTCGGCGCCTCGAAGGGCGGCACGGCCTTCCTGAGCTTCCGCGACAAGAACGAGAAGGATCGGCTCGCGCTCGGAGTGGACCAGAAGGACGGCTCCGCGAGCGTCACGCTCACCGACTCGAGCGAGAAGCGGCGGGTCGTCATCGAGGTGGACGGGAAGGACGCCGCTTCTCTCACGGTCAAGGACAAGGACGAGAAGCCCGTCTTCAAGGCGCCCTGACCCGAGCAAACAGCCGTGAAGCTAGAGGAGCCGCGAAGCCTTGCGCCCGATCCATTCGAGGATGAGCAAGGCGGCGAAGATCCACATCACGCGCTGGTTGTCCCAGAGCTCGCGCGCGCTCGCGCTGGCGGCGACGGT
>JACQDU010000224.1 GCA_016200955.1 bacterium | reverse complement strand
GACGGCCGCGGCGGCGAAGCGTCGCGCGCGCGAGGTCTCGTCGGTCTCTCACGAGAGGATCCGGGAAGAGATCGACAAGATGCTCTCGGACCCGAACCGGGCGCGCGCGGCCGCGCTCCTCTCGGAGCTGGACCTGGCGCCCGTCGTCTTCCAGGAAGTCGACGCCCCGTCCTTCGCGCTCGGGCGATCGGTCCTCGCCGAGCTCCCGCGAGAGGTGCCGCGCGCGCTCGCGTGGGCGGCCCTCCTCGCGGGAGTCGATGCGAGGACGGCGGACGCTCTCCTCGTCCGGCTCCGAAGCTCGAACGCCGACCGCGAGGCGATCTGCGCTCTCGTGAGAGACCGGAAGCGCGCTCGCTCGATCGGGGAGCTCAGGTTGGCCGACCGGAAGCGGCTGCTCCTCCGAGGCGACGCGCCGGCTCTCCTCGAGCTCGCTCGGGCGGAGGCGGTCGCGACGAAGCAGGACCTCTCGGGCCTCGCGCTCTCCCACGCGAAGCGCCAGGAGTTCCAGGAGGAGACGGGGCCTCACGCGCTCGCGTCGCCTCCTCTCGTGAGAGGAAACGACTTGAAGGACATGGGCCTCCCTCCCGGTCCTCACTTCCGGGAGATCCTCGACTACGCCGAGAACGCGCGGCTCGAAGGACGCGCGAAGGACAAGGAGAGCCTGCTCGCGGCGATCCGGGCCGAGCACCCGGAGTGGTTCGAGAAGAAGAGCTGAGAGCGGGCGCCCCGGGTGGCGCGGCGGGCGCGCGGGCTCCACGATCTCGCCATGAACGTCGGCCCCTACGAGGTCCTCTCCGAGCTCGGGCGCGGCGGCATGGGAGTGGTCCACCGCGCTCGCGCTCCCGACGGGCGAGCGGTGGCGGTCAAGGTGCTCCGCCGGTCGGACGAGGCCGCCGTCCTTCGCTTCGAGCGCGAGCGCAGACTCCTCGCGACCCTGGGCGACGCGGAGGGGTTCGTCCCTCTCATCGACGCCGGCTCGACTCCGAGCCCGTGGCTCGCCATGCCCTTCTTGCCCGGCGGGACGCTGCGCGGCCGCCTCGAGAAGGGGCCGCTCTCGTCGGCGCAGACGGTCGAGCTCGCACGCGCGCTCGCCTCCGCGCTCGCGCGAGCGCACGCGCTCGGGATCGTGCACCGGGACGTGAAGCCCGAGAACGTCCTCTTCACGGAGGACGGCCGGACGCTCGTCGCCGACCTCGGGATCGGGAAGCACTTCGCGACGGAGACGCTCGGCGCGAGCCGGAGCGTCTCGCTCTCGGCGTCGGGAGAGCTCCGCGGCACGGCCGGCTACCTCGCCCCCGAGCAGATCATGGACGCCAAGGGCGTGGGGCCGCCCGCCGATGTCTTCTCCCTGGGAGCGATCCTCCACGAGTGTCTCGCCGGGACGCCCGCCTTCGACGGGCAGAGCATGCTCGAGCTGCTCGCGAAGATCGAGTCGGGGCGGAGCCGGCCGCTCGAGCGCGACGACGCGCCAGCGTGGCTCGTCCGCGTCGTGAGGCGCTGCCTCGAGCGCGACCCCGCTCGCCGCTTCGCCGACGGGACGGCTCTCCTGGCGGCGCTCGACGAAGGCGCGATGAACGAGCCCGCTCGCCGTGGCGCGTTCCTCGCGCTCGCGCTCGTGGGCGTGCTCGCGCTCGGCGGCGTGGCGGTCTTTCTCTCGTGGAACGAGCCCTCGCCTTCGAGCTCGCCGGGAGAACAGGAGAAGACCGGCGCCGCGAAGCCCCGGACCGGCTCGCCGGCCCTCGCGCCGGCGGAGTCGCGACGGAAGGCCGAGGCGGCGCGGAAGAGCGCGGAGGAGCGCGCGCGCCGCGGCGACGTGAGCGGAGCGATCGAGGAGGCGACCCGAGCGATCGAGCTCGGGGACACGCTCGCTCTCCTCATCCGCGGGCGCCTCCGCGCCGAGCGCCGCGAGCTCGAGGCCGCGATCGCCGACTTCTCGCGAGCGCTCGCCATCGATCCGTCGCTCGAGGAGGCGTGGCTGAACCGCGGGACGTGCCGCCTCTCGCGGCACGAGCCCGCGCTCGCGCTCGCCGACTTCACGCGAGCGGCGGAGCTCGATCCCACGGACCCGAAGGCCTGGGGGAACCTCGCCGCGGTGCGCGTGAACGAGGCCATGTCGAGGCGTGGCACGGGCGAGCGCTCGCCCGCGAGCAGCGGAAGGACCTCTCGGGCGCCATCGAGGACCTCCGGCATGCGGTGGCGCTCGACCCGAAGGACCCGACGGCCTGGTACAACCTCGGGAACATCCTGCGCAACGCGAACGAGCTGGAAGGAGCGATCGCGGCCTTCTCCCGGACCCTCGAGCTCGACCCGAAGGACGCGAGGGCCTTGCAGAACCGCGGCGCCGCGAAGACCGAGAGCAAGGACCCGGAGGGCGCGATCGCCGACCTCACGCGCGCGATCGAGCTCGACCCGAGGTTCGCCGAGGCCTGGCACGTCCGGGGAGCGGCTCACGCGCAGAAGGGCGAGCTCGCTCTCGGGATCGCCGACGTGACGCGCGCGATCCAGCTCTCTCCGGGCACGGGGGCGATGTGGTTCAACCGCGGTCTCATGAGAGACCGGAGCGGCGACCACGCGGGCGCCGTCTCCGACATGAAGCGCTTCCTCGAGCTGGCGCCCGACGACCCGAACGCGCCGATGGTGCGGCGGCAGCTCCAGGGCGGGGAGTGACGGTCTCGCTCGCGGTGCCACGTCTTTCGCGACGGGAGCGAGCGCGCTGTTGACACGCGAACCCGGTCCGGGTTACAGGCATGGCGACGTTCGATTCGAGCTTCGGGTGTCCGTCAGGACATAAAAGGGAAGTCCGGTGAGATACCGGCGCGGTCCCGCCACTGTGACTGGGAAGTAGCTCCGTCGTGAGCCACTCGGCCAGAAAGCCGGGGAAGGCAAGGAGCCGCGTGGGAGGCGCAAGCCTTCCGGGCCCATGAGCCAGGAGACCTACCCGAGGCGCAGGCTTCTTTCCGCGTGGAAACGGAGAGGAGGCCGAGGCGCCGCCGTGGCGTTTCGCCCCTTTCTTCCCCGCGCGGGACGAGAGGGGATCATGCGCGCCATGGACGCTCACGACCACCACGGAAAGTTCTTCTCCGGGATCGCCGCGATCGTGCTCGCGGGCTCGCTCGTCGCGGGCTGCGGGCCGGGGCACACGAGCTCGAGCGGAGGCACGAGCGCGGCATCGACGGGCCCGACGGCGCCGTCTTCTTCGCCGCCGTCGCCGCCCCCGGCTCCACCGGCATCTTCCGGCGGAGTCGCTCCGCCGACCTCGGTGACCGGGACGGCTCTCCTCAACATCTACTCGAAGCTCCTGCCGAAGCCGTCCTCGCTCGCCGACCTCAAGACGTTCCCGGACGCGACGCTCAAGGACAAGGCGTTCGTGCTCGAGGACGAGGGGTTCGTGCGGGTCCTCGGCCTCTCGGGGCCGACGCCGGTGTCGGAGAGCCTGATCACGCTCGACTCGGGCGGGGCGTTCGCTCGCGGGAGCGGAGGCTCGGGCGTCTACGGCGGGAGCCTCGGGACGGGACCCGGGACGACGCTCCTCGCGACGGCCTCGGCCTTCCCCGTCGGAAGCCCGGGCGACGCGGTCTACGTCTTCGATGCCCTCGGGACGACACCGGTCACGAAGCTCGACCTGAGCACGCAGATGGCGTCGTACACGGGGCCGACTCTCATGAACTCCGCGGGGACTCCCGTGCCGAGCCCGTTCGCCACGAGCTTCACGGCGAGCGCTCTCATCTCGAAGGGGACGCTCTTCGTTTCGAGCTCGAACTTCGACGCGTCCTTCAACAACAACCCGGGCACCGTGATCGCCTACGCCTTCCCTCCCGGCACGAAGGTGCTGGGGGCGGGCAAGACGATCATCACGTCGTCCTTCAATCCGGGACGGCTCACGCGGTGGGTCTCGCCCGCGACCGGCAACGAGGCGCTCCTCGTCATGAACGCGGGTGCGGGCGCGCTCGGAGCGACCGTGGACGTGATCGACCCGGCCCGGGGCGTGATCGTCCTCACGATCCCGATCCCGGCTCCCGCGGGCGGCGACGGCGGGACCGTCGCGATCTCTCCCGACGGGACGCACGGCTTCCTCGGAGCGACGTTCACGGGAGACGTCTACGAGCTCGACCTGAGCACGCTCGACACGGCGCTCGGGAACTCGAGCGCGGTCATGGCGCCCGGGCCCTTCCTCGGCACGACGACTCTCACGACCGGTCCCGGGTCGATCTCTTCGCTCGCGTTCTCGACGTCGGGGAAGTTCCTCTACGCGTGCAATTCGTCCACCAGCGTCGTCTACGCGCTCTACCTCGGAGGCGGCGTCGCGCCCGCCACGAGCGGCGCCGTCGCCGGGTTCGCGCGCACCGGGTCTCCCGCGAGCTTCGAGGACAACTCGTACCTCCTGGCGATCCGGCGCGGGGTCCCGGGCATCGACTTCGGAGGTCCGGCGCTGCTCGTCGGGACGATCAACCTGACGGCCGCGGATGCGACCGTGCCGGGAGTCGGGGTGACGATCGACGGGGTGGCGTTCGACGCGAACTGACGGCGCCCTGCTCGATGTCGCGGTCGGCCGGGCACGACGGCCCGGCGAGGGCGCGGTGGGTGAAGTTGCGCGGCCCAGCGGCTACGATGCAGTCCCATGTCTCCCGAGCAAGGCAAGCCGCAGGAGCGCGTGGCGCGCGCGAGAGAGGTCGTGCGCCACCTCGTCAAGGCCCTCAAGATCCGCCGGCTCTACGGGGCGAAGAACGTCAACGCGAACGGGGCTCGCGAGCAGCTCGGCCGTGAGCTCGCGAGCTACCTCGACGTGCACGGCACGCTGGAGCTCGAGGTGACGCGCGACTCGTTCGCGCTCGAGGGCGCCGCCGTCTACGACGAGCCGAGCCAGGAGGCGAACCTCGCGTTCGGCCTCTACCTGGGAGGCGTCCGCGAGCTCACCGTGAGCCAGGGCGTCCAGGACGACGAGCTCGAGGGGCTCGTCGCGATCCTCGCCGACAATCGCGCCGAGGACCGCGAGATCT
>JACQDU010000214.1 GCA_016200955.1 bacterium | reverse complement strand
CGCGGGGGAGATGCCGACGGCGTCGGACACGACCTACAACATGGCCTTCGTCGCGGGCAACACGAACTCGAACTACTCGGCCGGCCAGACCGACCTGCCGAACCCGAACCAGTCCGGCTTCTCGAACGGCGGCCTCAACAACCTCCCGCGCTTCCTCGAGACCTGGACGGGGAAGAACTGCAACATCGCGGGCTCCATGGTCTGCATCTTCCAGTCGAAGATCGCGACCGCCCCGTTCTCCGCGAACGACTACGTCTACAACGTGACGAGCGCCTCGAACCCGCCCAAGCCGGTCAACGGGAGCATCTACAACCCGCCGATCCGCAACTGGGCGTACGATCCGGCCCTCATGACGAACCCGCCTCCCATGTCTCCGGTCGTCGTGAGCCTCGTCGAGAGCGTCTACTGGACGAACTGAGAGACGGACCGAGAGATCCATGAAACGACAGGCGCTCGCCGTCCTCGTGGCGTCCGCCGCCCTCGTCTCCGCGAGAGCCCGGGCGGACGACTCCAAGGCGGAGCCCGCCGCGAAGCCCTCGTGGAGCCCGAGCGAGGCCGAGGCCGAGAACGCGCGCCACGAGCTCGCCCCGGCCGTGGCGGAGCTCGGCGACGCGCGGCGGAGCGCGGCGCCCGCCGCGCTCCTCGAGTCGCTCCGCAAGCGCGCGACGATCCCCTCGCTCGTCTCGCTCGTCTCGCAGCCGACGACGGGAGCCGCGCCGGCCGACGCCCAGCTCGCGGTCGAGGTCCTCGCGCACGCCGGGAAGGCCGCGCGCTCTCACGTGGCGCGCGCGCTGGAATCGGGAGAGCCGGGCGAGGCCGCGCCGCTCCTCCTCGAGACGGCGGCGCGGATCGGCGACGAAGGCTCCGTCCTCGAGACCCCGCTCATCGAGAAGATGAAGTCGGCGATCGAAGCGAAGAAGCCGCCGACTCTCATCATCGACGCGCTCGGGAAGCTCGGCACGAGGAAGTCGTTCCGTCCTCTCGCGGAGGCCGTCCCCGACGCGAGGTGCGGGCCTCACGTCTACGCGCTCTGCCAGGCCTGCGAGAAGATCGTCGGGCGAGAGAAGGACCCCGACGCGATCCTCGGCCCCCTCCTGGACGAGGCCCCGCACCTCGAGCGGGCGCGCCTCGTGCACGTCTTCCCCGTGCTCGGCCACTCGCGCGGGGCGGCCCTCGGCAAGGTGAGCGATCTCGTCGACCGGATCGACACGGACCTCGCGGCGGAGGAGACGCCGGACCCTCAGGACCTCGAGTGCCTCTCGAGCGGTCTGGCGGCTCAGGTCGCGATCGGGACGAAGGACGCTTTCTCCCGCGTCACGGCGTTCATCGAGCGCACGCACGTGGACGCGCACCGCTCGCGCGCGATCCTCGCTCTCATGGGAGCCAGGCCGGCGTCCAAGCTCGACGCGGCCTCCGCTCTCGTGGACGCCATGGCCGCGCGCACCAAGGCGAGCGCCGCCGAGCGCTCCATGATCAACGAGGTCCTCCTGAACCTCACGGGAGAGCTCCACGGAGAGGACCTGGACGCCTGGCGAAGGTCGATCGAGAAGCTCCGGGCGGCCGAGAAGGAGGAGCCGAAGAAGGAAGCCCCGGAGGGACCCTCCGGGCGCTGAGCCCGCCATGGCAGGCGTGGCGCCCGAGCGTCATGCTGCGCCCATGGAGCTCGCGGGATACACGCTCACCGCGGAGATCGGCCGCGGCGGCATGGGAGCCGTCTATCGCGCGCGATCTCGCGAGGGGCGCGAGGTCGCGATCAAGCTCGTCGTGTCCGCCGACAAGGACGCGCTCGCCCGCTTCGAGCGCGAGCGGCGGCTCATCGCTTCCCTCGGCGAGGCCGAGGGCTTCGTTCCGCTCCTCGACGCCGGGACCTCGGGCGCGCAGCCCTTCCTCGCGATGCCGTTCCTGGGAGGAGGGCCGCTCAAGGACCTGCTCGGGAAGGGCCCGCTCCCGGTCGAGGAAGCTCGCGCG
This sequence comes from bacterium, assembly GCA_016200955.1. Taxonomy (GTDB): domain Bacteria; phylum Planctomycetota; class J058; order J058; family JACQDU01; genus JACQDU01. The sequence goes on along the minus strand of JACQDU010000214.1, from coordinate 547 downwards.
CTCGGAGAGAAGCTCGCGCGGGCGGTCGGGAGAGCCCACGCACGCGGGATCGTGCACCGCGACCTCAAGCCCGCGAACGTCCTCTTCGCGCGCGAAGGTGAGCCGGCGACGGCCCTCATCGCGGACCTCGGTCTCGCGAAGCACTTCCGGGACGACGTCCCGGGAGCGAGCCGGAGCCGCTCTCTCACGGGAGCCGGCGTGAGCGCGGGCTCGCTCGGGTACATGGCGCCCGAGCAGATCGACGACGCCCGCCGCGCCGATCCTCGCTCGGACGTCTTCTCCCTCGGCGTCGTCCTCTACGAGTGCCTCTCGGGAGAGCGTCCGTACGGCGGCTCGAGCCTGACCGACTACGTGAAGAAGCTCGAGGCGACGAAGCCGCCCTCTGTCGCGAAGCTGCGGCCGGGAATCCCCCGGACGCTCGCGCGCGCCGTCGAGCGCGCGATCCACCCTCGCCCGGAGGAGCGGTTCGAGGACGCCTCGGAGCTCGCCCGCGCCCTCCGGGCCGCGCGGACGGGACGCGGGACGCGGCTCGCTCTCGTGCTCGCGG
>JACQDU010000213.1 GCA_016200955.1 bacterium | reverse complement strand
GCAGGAGATCGGCCTGGACCACTTCGAGGTCCGCGGCTATCGATCAGTTCAACGACATCACGTCGTCTCGATGGCCAGCCTTCTCTTCCTTCAGCGGGTCGCAAAACGACTCCGGGGGGAAAAAGAAGGAGCCGTGGACCAGTGCTCAGGTCCGGGTGGCGATCGACGCACAGCTTGATCCGACCGCCTCGCCTCGCACCGAGCAGCGCAGGCTCAAGCAGGCCGCGCGGAAAATCGGCTACTGGCAGAAGCGCGCCGAGGAGGCCGCACGCTTCCACCGTCGCCGGCGCCGACGCGAGCTACTCGCCCGTGGCATCGACGTGGATCGCCTCGTCCACTGTCCACCCTGGCCCGTCCTCGTCGAGTTGGACCTCGGGTGACATGCATGTATCGCTGTAGTGCTAATCGGGCAGGCCTGTGCCGGCGAAGATGGCGCGGTCGTCGGAGGCTTCACGACACGACGTCCGCCGGGGACCGCCGGCGGAGCCGGCGGATCCGCGAGCTCCTCGTGACTCGGTCGAGGAACCGGACTCGTTTCTGCCGCAGGAACCGGAACGCCGGACGAGCAGCGAGATGGTCACCTGCCGGCGGCACCAGGAAACCCTGGACCGTTGCCTCGTACGCCAGGAGCCACATCGGTCCCGAGAGGCCTGCTTGTGTCAACTGCGACTCCCAGACGGTCGTGCACAGCGCCGCGGGCGTGCCGAGCAAGCCTTGGTCACGCGCGGCAAGGGCCAGGAGCGCCGTGCACGAGTCCTCCGACGTCCCGAGGCACCGTGCCGCGTCGTCCGACACCTCAAGGCGGAACACAAGCAGTCCCCAGAGCGCCCAGGTGACCTCGTAGTCGTGGCTCCTCCGGACGCCCTCGACGACGATCCTGTTGAGCACGCGTTCCGTCTCGTCCTGGTCGAGGCGCCACCTCGCGCGGACGCCGCGTTGGAGTATCCGGAGCCCGTGCCTGATAGATGACGGATCGACCGCGATGAGTTGCAGCAGGATGGACTGGACGACGGGCCACGAGGTTCTCTCGATTCGACGCAGTTCCGCCAGCTTGCCCATCGCGTACTCGACCACGAGCTGATCGGGATGGTCGCGTCGGAGCCCGACGACGGCGTCGAAGAACTCGATCATTCGTCCCCGTTGGGACGCGCCGCTACCGAGGGAGAAGCTCCGCACGATCTCGACCCAGTCCGAGCCGAGCGGCTGCGGGAGCGGCTCGATCCTCGTCTTTGTCGGATTCAGATGGAGCTCGAAGGCGGCCGCCGCCCGCCCGAGGGCGACCATGGCGTCCTCCGCCTCCTGGAGCGTCGACGTGGCTATCTCGTAGTCGTCGAGGAAGCGGAACGATCGAGCGACGTCGATCCGGGGTTGGAGTTCTTTGTCGATGGCCGCGGCCAGAACCTCAGCGAGGACGAAAGAGGCGTCCGGTCCTATGGGAAGCCCCATCGTCTGACCATCGTTCCAACGCTGCGCGATCCTATCGAGGCGATTCCCGACGAGCGTGAGGTCCTTCCTATCCCTCTTCGCGACCGCCTTCGTGTGGAACGCCCAGGGGATCGTGTGGGTGTAGATCGAGGGATAGAAGCCCTGGATGTCTGCCCTCACGAGGAAACGGGCTCCCGTGCGCCGCTCGACACGGAGCTCCGCCAAGGGTCTGTCACCGAGGGCGTAGACGAGCGCTCGATCCGTCGACGACGCCGGGAGCGTGGGCGTGCTAACCGAGATCTGCGACGCCGCGAACGCCGCCGTGATCGCGGGCCACGAGTTCGAGATCTCCTCCGCGATCTGGAACATGAGAGTCGGGTTCGGCAACCCGAGGATCCGACGCCCGGCGTAGGTTCGAGGGAACGAATGGCGACCCATGTGCGCCACGGCCTTGGCGTCGCGGAACTCGTGTGGCAGGGCGGCGCCGGCTCCGACGCAAGCGCGTGCGAACGACGCCGTCTTGAAGCAGGAGGGAAGCTCCTTCGGAAAGTAGCCGCGACCGAGGAGGCTCCTGAGCTGAACCACGACGCACCTCGACGAGGGCAAAGTCTAACGGTTGCCGGCCTACTGCTGCGACCTCGGGGCCCCTCGCGCTCCATCGCGCCCAGCGCCTGGCAGTTTCCAGCCGAGTTCGATTGCGTCGGACGCGCCGCCAACGGAGGATGGCGCGAGGGTCCCGTGCGCGGGAAGAAGAAGGGAACCGGGAAGAGCGCAAACCGAAAGGGGACCGTCGCAAGGTCGACCTCGGAGCGGTCCGCCCGGAACCCGCGGGCGAAGAGGCCGAAGAACACGACGGCGAAGCCGCGCAAGGCAAAGAAGCCGAAGGCCGCCACACGGGACGCGCGCCGGGCGAAGGGGCGAGCGCCCACGAGCACGTCCGGCGCGACCAAACCCCGCGGGCGACTGAAGACCGAAACGGTCGGGGAAGCGCCTTCCATGAGCGACACGTCGTTCCGCCAGGGGCGGTACCAGGTCGTCTCGGTCCTCGGACGCAGTCACTACGCGACCGTCTACGAGGCCCACGACCGGACGGCCGACGAGCGCGTGGCCGTGAAGGTCCTCTCGCTTGCCGGGACGCACCGCGAGATCGCGGACGCGATGTTCCGGAAGGAAGTAGGCGCGCTGACGGGTTTTGAGCATCCGGCCGTCGTGCGCCTCCTCGACCACTTCGCCGAGCCGGACGCGAACCGCCTCGGGATCGTCCTGGAGCTCGTTCCCGGCGGCAAGACGCTCGAAACCATGATCTCCGACGTCGAGGCCGGACGCGCGCCACGACGCACCCTCCGATGGAGGCTCGAGCAGCTCACCGCGCTCCTCGATGGCCTCGGCAGCGCCCACCGGCGGAACGTTGTCCATCGCGACGTGAAGCTCGCGAACGTCCTCGTCAACGAGCAGCACGACGTCCTCAAGCTCGCCGACTTCGGGATCGCGCGTCTCCTAGAGAACTACGGGCGCGGGGAGGGCAGCCCGACGCTGCGAGAGTTCTATACCCGACCGTTCGCAGCGCCGGAGCAGGTCCTGAGAGGCGACGCCACGTTCGCCTCGGACCTGCACGCGTTCGGCCTCGTCGCGGCGTGCCTGCTTGCATGGCGAGTTCCCCCGCCGGACTTCGCCGCAAGCGAGCTGCCTCGGCTCGTCGAACAGCTGCGCCACGAGGTGCGGGACCCGGGAGCGTTCGACGAGGTTGAGCGCTCCCTCGGCGCGCTCCTGGCACCCGACCCCGCGCATCGCCCGAGGCTCCACGAGGTCGCCAGGCTCCTCCGGTCACTGCTCGATCGTGTCGGCGAGCGAGCGTCGGTACCGATCCGGCTTACCAAGACCGCGCGAGACCGCGCGCGAGAGAACGGCTGTCCGACCGAGGCCGCCGCGCTTCACGACTTGAACGACGGGCTGCGGGCGCGGTACGAGCCGGCGTCGGACCGCCGGACCGGGGCCGAGTCGTTCACGATCCGGTGCTACGGGAAGGGGCTCTGGGCGCAGCTCCTCCCGGACGACGTCGACCCCCATCAGCTCGCGGTCGTAAACGTGGGAAGGAACCCGCCGAACATCCACGCCAACCATCGGGAGCGAGCGCTCGCCGTCCCGCTCACGTTGACGGTGGGCAACGGAAGCGCGGCCGCGCTCGTCGACCCGCTGTTCGCCGAGTACCAGGCCGAGCGGCGGCGTGACGAGGAGCGCCGGCAGAAGGAGAGCCTTCTCGCCGTCGCCCAGTTCATCCTCGCCAGACAGCGCCGGCGGCTTCTGAGCCTCAAAGTGCGCTACCACGCCCCGGGGCACGAGCCCGTGGGTGTTCCCGGCGGTCCGTCCCCCGAGGCCCCGACATCGACCATCGACGCGCGCGGCGACTTCATCGGGATACGCGTCCTCGCCGTGGAACCGACGGACGACGCCGCAGAGGCGTCGGACGACCTCGCCGAAACGTGGACCGACCGACTCGACGAGAGGTCGCCGTTCTTCCTCGGAGGCGACAAGCTCGGAACCTTCCACGCCTACGACCGTGACACCGCCGTCCTGAGCATCCGGCTGAGCGGACGGCGGCGCGTGCCGCGAGACGGCGAGCTCGAATGCAAGGACATCGCCCTCGACACCGCGCTTCGGCGCCAGGAAAAGGCGCTCTACAAGTTCTTCGACGACGACTGCGCGAACCCGCGGCTCGGGAGGCTCCTGCTCCATCCTGAGGAGAACCGGTTGGGCGAGATCCTCCCGCGCGACCTGTTCCAGGATCTCGAACCGAGGCAGGAGATGCAGGCCCTCGTCGAGCGGGCGCTTGCCGCGGAGGACTGCTTCCTCGTGCAGGGTCCTCCCGGAACGGGCAAGACAACGTTCATCGCCGAGGTCGTCGCGCAGATCCTGACCCAACGCCCCGACGCGCGGATCCTTCTCACGTCCCAGGCGAACGAGGCGGTGGACAACGCCCTGTCCGCCCTCCGCGACGTCGCGAAGAAGCGCGGGGTCGAGTGGCGACTGCTCCGCGACGTGAGCGCGGACAGGGCCGACAAGGGAGCCATGGCGACGTTCGAGGAGACCTTCCGCGAGTGGGTCGCCCGGACGAGGGAGAGGAGCAGGAAGGCTCTCGCCGAGGCGACCCACGCGCTCGAACCGACAAAGCTCGCGGCCATCCAGAAGGCACTCGCGCGCTGGACCGAGCGTCTCGACCGAGCGCCCGATGTCAAGCAGGACTACGCGGAGTCGGTACAGGTCTTCGGGGTGACGTGCCTGCGCGTGCCTCGGCTCTGGGAGATCCTCCGCGAGGTTCAGTTCGACTGGGTCGTCGTCGACGAGGCGGCCAAGGCGACCCCCGCCGAGATCCTCGTCCCCCTGGTGGTCGGGAAGCGGTTCGTCCTCGTCGGCGACCATCGCCAACTGCCGCCCTTTCTGGACACGGAGACGGAGCAGGACGTCGTCGCGGCCGACATGGAGGTCGAGCGCGCGCGCCGGTCGCTCTTCGAGGACCTCTTCGGGAGGATCCCGGAGACGAACCGGAGGACCCTGCGGCGTCAGTACCGCATGCACCGGTCGATAGGCGAGTTCGTCGGGAAGCTCTACTACGAGGACGTAGGCGGTCTCGAGACCGGCGTCACGGACTCGGAGCGGACTCTCGCGATTGGCCGGTTCGACCGTCCAAACCGCGTGTTCTGGATCGACGTGAACGGGTCCGAGAGGACGGAAGGGACGAGCTACTGGAACCAGGCGGAGGCGGACGCGATCCATGCCCTGCTCAAGCGAGCGGACCAGGAGCTCCGTGGAAAGGCCGTCGGGTACACGGTCGCGGTGATCGCGCCCTACGCTGCCCAGGTAAGGCGCCTCCAGCAGGCCGTCCTGCCAGGCGCGCGGAGTTGGTCCGCGCTCACGATCCGGATCGCGACGGTCGACGCGTTCCAGGGGAAGCAGGACGACCTCGTCGTCTACTCGATGGTCCGCACGGGCGGCGGCGAGAAGCGATTCCTGTCCGACCGCCGGCGCCTCAATGTGGCGTTCTCGAGGGCGAAGCGCCTCCTCTTGGTCGTCGGCCACAAGGCGAGCGCCGAGCGCAGCCCGGAGCTCCTCCGTGCGATCAACCTCATACCGCGCGAGAACGTGCTCGCCGTGGAGGACGCCCCGTGAGCGGCGAGAGGGTCGCCCAGTTGGTCGCCGAAGGGTTCGAGCTGATTGAGACGTTCCGGGTCGGTCTTCCTCACTTCGTGTGGCGCGTGGACATCGACATCGAGTTCGACCGCGAGTTGCGCCTCGTCGAGGAGACGGTCCTCAAGCTCGTCGCGGCGGATCTCGGCGACCCGGCGAGGATCGCAGCGCTAATGGGGCTCGACGACGGCCGCATCGTGCCCACTACAGTCGTCGACCTCCTGCGGAAGGGCGCCGTGTCTCACCGGGACGGCCGCTTCGGTCTCACGCCGATGGGCTCCAACATCCTCGAGCGGGCCGCCACGCGCGAGACCGCCCGACTCGACGCCGTCGAGCTCCGCCACGACCCCTACCGCAACGAGTTGCGCTGGTCCTTCGACGAGACTGACGCTGCGCCCGCTCAAGTCGTGGGTCGCCTACCGTGACGCCGAGCTGGAGGTGTGGTACCGCAGGGACGGGGACCAATGGCGATGGCGGCTCCTGCGCGGTGGCGGCGAGGAGGAACCCGTCTCCGCGAAGCTCGCCGAGCTCGAGGCAGAGGGGGCGACGGTCATACCGCTCGAAGAGCGGCGGGACCTCGTCCTCGGCCCTCGGGGAGAGGAGATCCACGCCGCGGTCGCGGAGGCGCAGCAGGCCGCCCGGCCCGCGGTTCTCGGGACGAGCGAGCACCGCGAGGCGCTGCGCGACGCCATCTTCGACGCCCGCCGCGAACTGATCGTCGTCTCGCCGTGGCTGCGGACGGCGGCGGTCGACCCGGAGCTCGTCGGCTGGTTCCGAACGGCCCTCGACCGGAGGAGGGACCTCCGCGTCACCATCGGGTACGGGATCGAGCGCGACCCGAAGAAGGGGCGCGATCCCGCGGCGAGGGATCAGGAAGAGGCGCTGCGGCGCCTGCAGGCGGTGGGCGACCGCGCCCGCGGGCGGCTACGCGTAGTCGAGATCGGGAACACCCACGAGAAGCTCGTCGTGTGCGACGACCGCTACGTCATCATCACGAGCTTCAACTTCCTCTCGTTCAATCCGCGCCCGGGGAAGGGCATCCGGCGGGAGATGGGGCACCGAATCACCGATCAAGCCGTGGTGGCCCAGGTAAAGGCGCAGGTCGCGCGGGTGCTCGGCGGCTCCGGTGCATGAGCGGACCGGTGAACGTGAACACACCTGCGAAGCGCCTCAGGTTCAGCGCTATCCGCATCGACATCGCGTAACGAGCTCTTCCTCGTGACCTGAAAGCACGTCGCGGCTGGGTTAACGCAGCACGGTGGACAACTCCGGTTCTTCGCGGCTGATCAAGGGCGACCGCTCGTCGGCGACCGAGCCGACGATGGCGCCATCGCAACTGATGGCGGAGCGTCATCTGTCCCTCGCCGTCGACCCAGCAAGAGCGCGAAGCCGATCGAGCCTTGCAGCGTCGGCAGCCTCACGCTGTGCACCACCCGCGAGGTCGGGACCGTGACAGGCCCGCTCCGCGATCTTGGACCCCTCGGGAAGCCTCTCGAGGAGCGCCACGAAGCGCTCGAGGTCCGCTCCGACGAGGGGCGCACCTCGCCCGAAGGGATCGGGGGAGACGAACGAGTGCGCCTCTGCCTGGAGCCTCTCGACGTAGGTGCGGCGCAGCCATTCCGGTACTCCCAGTTGGGTCGCCGCCTCAGCCGCCCGCACGAGGGCGATGCCCTCGTGCGCGGGTGCCTCCCAGAACGGCGGGTAATCGCCGGCACCGTGGCGGGCAAGCTCGCCGACGGCGTCCTCGATCTGGCCCTTGTCGGCGAGCGCCTCGACGGCGCGCCTCCTCATTTGCTCAGGCTGCGTTACGGGCAACAGAGCGACGAAGAACGCGAGCGCGCTCCCCGCAAGGATCCAGTGCCCGCGCCCGATCCGCGGTGGCGTTGTCGGGGCGGAGGGCGGCTGCCACCGCGGCTCACGTCGGATGAGGACCGTGACCGCGCTCACGAGCCAGAACCAGCCGGTGAACAGCGTCCAGAGGATCACGATGAAGGAGGGGAAGACGAGGACCTCCTCCTTCGGGCTCAAGCGGATGCCGCTCATCCTCGCGAGAATGTTCACGTTCGGCGGAAGAAAGGCGAGCGCGCTACCGAGGAGTGCTGTCGAGACGAGGATCACGAAGACATGCGGCCCGGCTCCTCTCGCGCCCGAAAGCACACGGACGAAGCGCATCGCCAGGAGAACGCGCCACAGTGCAACGAGGCCAAGCGTCCAGAGGTTGCAGGCGGCCGCGTCGATCGGCGAGCGGACGATCCTCTCCCACGGAATCGCATAGAACCAGGCAAGCGGCGCCGTCATCCAGAAGACGCCAAGGAGCTCGGGGTAGAAGTGCCTGAAGCGCGGGGCGTGCTCCGCTCGTCGAAGCATCCCGAACCAGGCGAGCCCGGCCAGAAGGAACGACGGAACGAGCGAGGCAGCGAGTGGGAGGAGGAACGCCGCCCTCAGCACCGAGCGGAATCCAGCCTCGAGCTCCTCGACGGTCAGCCGGTCGGGGCGGAACGTCGCGTCGAGGAGAGTGTAGTGCGACCACCCGCGGTCCGCGAGGAGCCGCCCCTCGCGCTCGAGCCGCCGCCTTAGCGGCGTCCCAGGGAAAGGAGTCGCGAGCGTCACCTGCACGTCGGCGAGCGGCGCCTCGCGCAGCGCCGTGCCCAGGCGCTCGAGCGAGGCGCGCGTCTCGCCGTCCTCGCCGGCGATGAAGCACCCGATCACGGCCACGCCTGCTTCCTGGATCGCGCGGGCCGCGTCGAGGACGCGCTCGGGCGGCGCGGCCTTGGGTCCCATGCCCGCGCCTCGCGACTCGAAGCCGACGAGCATCTGGACGCAGCCCGCGCTCGCGAGGTCGCGGAGCACGTCGGGGCGCTCTCCGATCCGCCAGTCGGCCTCGGTGAACCAGCGCGCGCCCGAGCGCGCGAGAGCCTCGAGGAGCGGCCCTGGATCCCGCGAGCCCGCGAACGTGTTGTCGTCCGCGAGCTCGACGACC
>JACQDU010000072.1:13413-20640 GCA_016200955.1 bacterium | reverse complement strand
TCGACTCGATCAAGCGAGTCGAGATCCTCTCGGGAGTCCAGGAGAGAGCGCCCGACGCGCCGGCCGTGGACCCCGAGCACCTCGGGCGCCTGAGGACCCTCAAGCAGATCGTCGACTTCATCGCGAGCCGCGCGAGCGCGACTCCCGAGAGCCCCACAGCCCAACCGTCTCCCACGCGGGGGGAGGGCGTCTCCGCCGCGCGCGTCTCTCGTCATCTCAACGGCGACCTCGAGCGCGTCTTGCTCGACGTGGTGGCGGAGAAGACGGGATATCCGCGAGAGACGCTCGCGCTCGACATGGACCTCGAGTCGGACCTCGGGATCGACTCGATCAAGCGAGTCGAGATCCTCTCGGGAGTCCAGGAGAGAGCGCCCGACGCGCCGGCCGTGGACCCCGAGCACCTCGGCCGCCTCAGGACTCTCCGCCAGATCGTCGACTTCATCGAGAAGCGGGCCGCGACCGGAACCGGAACCGGACCCGGAAGCGGAACCGGACCCGGAAACGGAACCGGAAGCGGAACCGGACCCCGATGCGCCATCGAGCGCCGCCTCCTCGTGACGGTCGATCTTCCTAACGCGAGCCCGGAGGCGATCCGGATCGCGCCGGGCCACGAGGCGTGGATCACCGACGACGGCTCTCCCCTCGCACCGGCGATCGCGGAGAGGCTCGCGGCCCTCGGGATCGCCGCGCGCGTGCTGCGAGCGGGCGAGCGTCCGGGCGGCTTCGTGGGAGCCCTCGTCCTCCTCGCGCCCGACGCTCGCTTCGAGGGAGCGTCGTGGCCCGCCTCCTCCGAGGCTTTCATGAAGGACGCGTTCCTGCTCGCGAAGGAAGCCGGCCCGAGCCTGCGAGCCGCGGGGAAGAAGGGCGGAGCGCTCCTCGCGACGGTCTCGCGGCAGGGCGGCGCGTTCGGGCTCTCGTCGGCTCGCGACCACGAGCCGGATCCGACGCAGGGCGGGCTCGCGGGCCTCGCGAAGACGGTCGCGCAGGAGTGGCCCGAGGTGAGCGCGCGCGCTCTCGACCTCGGGCGCGGCTTCGCGAGCGCAGAGGCCGCCGCGCGTGCGGTCGTGCGAGAGCTCGGCCAGGCCGGTCCGATCGAGGTCGGCCTCGAAGGCGATCGTCGGACGGGCCTCGAGCTCGTCGCTCGCCCTCTCGGTGGCTCGCGCGAGCACCTTCTCTCACGAGGAGACACGGTCGTCGTCACGGGAGGAGCCCGAGGCGTGACCGCGGAGGTCGCGCTCGCGCTGGCGAAGGCCTGCGCGCCTTTGCTCCTCCTCCTCGGCCGGACGGGCGAGCCCGCGCCGGAGCCCGCCTGGCTCGCGGGCCTCGAGGACGAGGGAGCGATCAAGCGCGCGATCGCGCAGGAGCTCTCGAGGAGCGGCGAGCGGCCGGGCCCGCGAGCGATCGGCGAAGCTCACAGGAAGATCGTCACGAACCGCGAGGTCCTCCGGAACCTCGAGCGGATCTCGAAGCACGCTCGCGTCGTTTACCGCTCGGTGGACGCGCGCGACGCGGCCTCGCTCGGCCGCGTCCTCGACGAGGCGCGCTCGTCTCTCGGTCCGATCAAGGGCCTCATCCACGGAGCCGGCGTCATCGAGGACAGGCGGATCGAGGAGAAGACGCCGGATCAGTTCGCGGCGGTCCTCGACACGAAGGTCGCCTCGCTGAGAGCGCTCCTCGAGGCCACCGAGAGAGACGACCTCGTGCTCCTCGCGCTCTTCTCCTCCGCGAGCGGCCGCTACGGGCGCCGAGGCCAGGTGGACTACGCGGTCGCGAACGAGGTCCTGAACAAGGTCGCCCAGCGCGAGGCGCGCCGCCGCCCGCGAGCGCGCGTCGTCGCGCTCGGCTTCGGTCCGTGGGAGGGAGGCATGGTCTCTCCCTCTCTCGCCCGCGAGTTCGCGAAAGAAGGCGTCGCGATGATTCCTCTCCTCGAGGGAGGAGAGGCGACGGCGGCCGACCTCCTCGCTCCCGCGAGCGAGGGCGTCGAGCTTCTCCTGGGAGCCGGGCTCGAGCCGCGCCGTCCGCTCGAGCCCGCGCGAGCGCGCCTCGCGGCGGCGCCGCGCCTCGAGACGGCCTTCGAGCGCACTCTCGACCTGGAGCGCCACCCGTTCCTTCGCTCGCACGTCCTCGGAGGGCGGCCCGTGCTCCCGCTCGCGGTGACCATGGAGTGGCTCGCCCACGGAGCGCTCCACGGGAACCCGGGGCTCCTGTTCCACGGCTTCGACGACCTCCGCGTGCTCCGGGCGGTCGCGCTCGACGCGGGCCCGCGGCCGATCCGCGTCGTCGCGGGCCCCGCACTCGCGAGAGACGGCGTCTTCGAGGTGCCGGTCGAGCTCCGGACGGGGGAGAACGTGCACGCGAGGGCGACGGCCGTGCTCGCCGCGGCGCTCCCGGAAGCGAGCGGCTTCGAGCCTCCCGCCGATCTCGTCGCGCATCCATACCCGCGCGCGATCGAGAGCGCTTACGACGAGCTCCTCTTCCACGGCCCTCTCCTCCGAGGCATCGAGGCGATCGAGGGGCTCGGCTCGCGAGGGATCGTCGCGCGCGCGAGGTCCGCGCCGCCACCGAGCGCGTGGATCGCGGAGCCTCTCCGCACGGCCTGGATCGCCGACCCGCTCGCGCTCGACGCGAGCTTCCAGCTCGCGATCCTCTGGTGCCACGAGGAGCTCGGCGCCGCTTCGCTCCCTGCGCGGATCGAGCGCTACCGGCAGTTCCGCGCGTTCCCGAGAGACGGCGTGACGGTGAGCCTCATCGTCGAGAAGGCGGGGCCTCACGGCGTCTCGGGCGAGATCGTCTTCTCCGACTCCCGAGGATCGGTCGTCGCGCGGATCTCGGGCTACGAGTGCACCGTCGACGCGGCGCTCGCCGCCGCGTTCCGCAAGAACGCCTCGCCGGACGAGGAATGAGCGGGGAGCCGGTCGCGATCGTCGGCATGGCCTGCTCCTTCCCGGGAGCCGCCTCGCCCGAGGAGTTCTTCGAGAACGTCCTCGCGAGGAGAGACGCCGCGCGCGAGGCCCCGCGCGGGCGCTGGCTCCTCGATCCGTCGCGAGCGCGCGCGAGGGAGCCCGGAGAGCCCGACCGCGTCGCCTCGGCGCGCGCTTGCTTCCTGGAAGAAACCGACTTCGACCCGGGCGACCTCGACCTCGAGCCGGGCCTGCTCCGCGGCCTCGATCCTCTCGCGAAGCTCGTCCTCGCGACCGGCCGCAGGGCCTGGAGCTCGTCGAGGACGCAGGGAATCGACCGCGAGCGCGCCGGGATCGTCCTCGCGAACATCGCTCTCCCGACCGAGGGTTCGTCCCGCCTCGCGCGGGAGGTCGTCCTCGCCCCCCGCGAGGCAAAGCTTCTCCGAGGAGAGACTCGCTCGGCCGCGATCGCGGATCCGCTGAACCGCTACGTGACCGGGCTGCCCGCGGGTCTGCTCGCGCGCGCTCTCGGGCTCGGCGGAGGATGCTTCACGCTCGACGCCGCGTGCGCGTCCTCGCTCTACGCGGTCGCGCTCGCGTGCGAGGAGCTTCGCTCCGGCCGCGCCGACGCCATGCTCGCGGGCGGAGCTTCGCGGCCCGATCCTCTCTACACGCAGATGGGCTTCAGCCAGCTCCGCGCGCTCTCGCCGTCGGGCCGCTGCTCGCCCTTCGACGCTCGCGGAGACGGCCTCGTCGTCGGAGAAGGCGCCGGAGTCTTCGTGCTCAAGCGTCTCGCGGACGCGCTCGCCGCGGGCGATCGGATCCTCGCCGTGCTCCGCGGATACGGTCTCTCGAACGACGTGGGAGGAAGCCTCCTCGCGCCTTCGAGCGAGGGCCAGGTCCGCGCGATGCGCGCGGCTTACCTCGCCGCCGGCCTCGAGCCGACCGACATCGACCTCATCGAGTGCCACGCGACGGGAACTCCGCGCGGCGACGCCGTCGAGCTCGAGAGCCTCCGCGCTCTCTGGGGCGGGCGAGGCTGGCGCGAGGGCCAGTGCGCGATCGGTTCCGTGAAGTCGACCGTCGGTCACCTGCTCACCGCCGCCGGAGCCGCCGGCCTCGCGAAGGTCCTCCTCGCTCTCCGCGAGCGCACGCTCCCTCCTCAGGCGAACTTCGAGCGACCCGCTCCGGGCGTCGCTCTCGCCGGAAGTCCCTTCCGCGTGCCGACGGCTCCTTCTCCCTGGCCTCGCCGCGACGACCGCACTCCGAGGCGCGCCGCCGTGAGCGGCTTCGGCTTCGGCGGCATCAACGCTCACCTGATCCTCGAGGAGTGGGACGGTCACGGTCACGGTCACGGAAACGGCCAGGGTCACGGTCACGGAAACGGTCCCGGCCACGGAAACGGTCACGGTCACGGCCACGGGGCCGGTCGCGCTCCCGCCCCTCGCATCGCGATCGTCGGCATGGAAGCCCGCTTCGGCTCCCTGAGATCGCTCCTGGAATTCGAGGAAGCCGTCCTCTCGGGCAAGTCCGTCGTGGGAGAAAGCACGAGAGACGGCCACTCGTTCCGCGGCGCTTACATGGAGCCGCTCGAGGTGCGAGCGGGAGAGCTGCGCTTGCCTCCCTCGGAGGTGCCGAAGCTCCTCCCGCAGCAGCTCCTCATGCTCCAGGTCGCTCGCGCGGCGCTCGAGGACGCAGGACTGCCCGCGAGGGCGGGCTCCCCGCGCCTCCGAGCGGGCGTGATCGTCGGCATGGGGCTCGACCTCGACACGACGAACTTCCATCTCCGCTGGAGCGCGGAGGGGAGAGCGCGCTCGTGGGCGCGCTCTCTCGGGCTCCAGCTGTCGGACGAGGAGGAGAGGCGCTGGACAGGGGCGCTCAAGGACGCGCTCTCGCCCGCGCTCGATGCGCCGCGGACGCTCGGAGCGCTCGGAGGCATGATCGCGAGCCGGATCGCGCGCGAGCTCGACCTCGGAGGGCCGAGCTTCACGGTCTCGAGCGAGGAGAGCTCGGGGCTGCGCGCCGTCCTGGCGCGCTCCCCTTCGAGGAGCGAGCCTGTGGGAGCGTTCCGGGAGAGGGAGCCGCCGCCGTCGTCCTCAAGCGGCTCGACGACGCGATCCGCGACGGCGATCGGATCTACTCGGTGCTCGCGGGCCTCGGCGCCGCGAGCGGAGGCGGCGTCTCCCCCGCTCGCCCGACGGAGCGAGCCTACGCTCTCTCGCTCGAGCGAGCGCTCGCGGAAGCTCGCGTCGGCTTCGGAGCGCTCGGCTACTTCGAGGCTCACGGGAGCGGCGATCCGCTCGAGGACGCGCTCGAGGCCGAGGCTCTGGTGCGAGCTTCGGGCGAGGCGAGCGAGCGCTCGTGCGCGCTCGGATCGGCGAAGGCCGTGATCGGCCACGCGGGCGCCGCCGCGGGGCTCGCTTCTCTCGTGAAGACGAGCTCGTGCGTCTTCCGGGGAGTCCTCCCGCCGCTCCCGGGGCTCGAGCGGCCGCGCCGCGCTCTCACGGAGAGCCCGGCTCTCCACGTGCCGCGGGAGCCGCTCGCGTGGGTGCGCGATCGGGCGCTCGGGCCCAGGAGAGCGGCCGTCGCGTCGATCTCGACCGACGGGAGCTGTCTCCACGCGATCCTCGAGGGAGTCGAGCGGAAGGACGCGCCGCTCGCGCTCGACCTCGCGGGAACGGGAGGAGAGGCACGAGAGGCGATCCTCGCGGTCCTCGCGAACGACACGCGCGAGCTCGCCACGGGCCTCGAGCGTCTGTCGGAGCACGCGCGCTCGAGCGACGCCGGCGTCGCGGCGCTCGCGGGCTCGTGGCTCGAGCGCGAGGGGAATCGCCCGGAGCGCGAGCTCGCGTGCGCGCTCGTCGCGCGAGACCGCTCCGAGCTCGCCCGCGGAATCGAGGCGGCTCTCGAGCACGTTCGAGCCGCCGATCACGAGCACGATCACGCGAGGAGCCGGCCGAGCCAGGCGGAGCTCGAGAAGAAGGGCGCCTTCCTGTCGCTGCGACCGGTCGGGAGGAAGGGAGAGATCGCCTTCGTCTTCCCCGGGTCGGGCGCTTGCTTCCCGGGAATGGGCCGCGGCCTCGCGCTCGGGTGGCCCGGGGTCGTGAGCGCGCTCGACCGCGAGAGCGAGAGGCTCGCGAGCCAGCTCATGTCTCGCTGGCACGCCCCTCACGCGCTCTCGTGGGAGAAAGGCTGGGAGGAGCGCGCGGCGCGCGAGCTCGCGGAGGACCCGCGGCGCGCGATCATGGGCCAGGTCATGCTCGGAGTGCTCGCGAGCGACGTGCTCCGGCGCTCGGGGATCGAGCCTCGGGCGGCGATCGGCTACAGCCTCGGCGAGTCGACGGCGCTCTTCTCCCTGCGCGCATGGCGTGGCCGCGACGAGATGCTCGCGCGCATGCGGCCGTCTCACGCTTCCTCGCGAAGATCGGCGCCGAGGGCTTCCCGCTCGAGGGCGTCCCGACCGTCCACTGCGAGGTCGCGCGCGAGGTCGAGAGCGCCTATCGGGAGCTCCACCTCCTCGAGACGACGCCGCCCGAGGGGATCCGCTTCTACTCGGCCGCCCGGGGCAAGAGCTACGACCTCTCCCGCGAGAGCGCGGCGGACTCGATCGTCGAGCAGGCCGTTCGCGGCTTCGACTTCACGAGAGTCATCGAGAGCGCTCACGCGGACGGCGCGCGGGCCTTCGTCGAGGTCGGCCCGGGGAACGCGTGCTCGCGCGCGATCGGGAAGATCCTCCGCGGGAGAGAGCACGTCGCTCTCGCGGCGTGCGTGCGCGGACAGGACGAGCGCTCGCAGGTCCTGAGAGTCGCCGCGCGGCTCGTGGCGGAGCGCTTCCCCGTCGATCTCCGGGCGGTCGTCCGCTCGGAGAGGCCCGGGGCGAGCACGAGCCCGAGCAAGAGCGCGGGCGCGACCTTCGTCCCCATCGAGGAGCCGTCGCGCGAGCTGCCCGGGCCGAGCGTGTCGAGGCCGCGTGCGAGAGAGGAGCGCACGGCGCGGGCGGTCGTCGCCCCGAGCGACGCGGGCGCGATGTTCGCGACCGAAAGAAGCCCTCACGAATCGGTGGGAGCAACGGCATCCTCGAGCGAGCTCTCGACGACCTTCGCCCGGACCGCGAGCGCCGTCGCGGAAGCGCACGGAGCTTACCTGCGCTTCGCCGAGCGCGGAGCACGAGGGGCCGCGGCGATCCTCGCGCTCCAGTCGAGGCTCCTCGAGGCGGGAGCGACGGTCGCGGCGCCCGTCGCGCCGGCACCCGAGCGCACGGTCGCCTTCGATCGCGAGGCTTGCCTCGAGTTCGCGCGAGGGACGATCGCGCGCGTGCTCGGGCCCG
>JACQDU010000072.1:0-13390 GCA_016200955.1 bacterium | reverse complement strand
CGAGTGGGCCGAGGCCGACTCGTTCCCGACGCGCGTGAGGCTGCCGGACGAGCCGCTCATGCTCGTGGACCGGATCGTCTTCGTCGAGGGGACGCCGCGGAGCCTCTCGCGCGGACGCGTCGTGACGGAGCACGACGTGAGAGAAGGCGCCTGGTATCTCGACCTGGGCCGCGCGCCCGTCTGGATCGCGGTCGAGTGCGGACAGGCCGACCTGTTCCTTTCGGGCTACCTCGGGATCGACCTCGCGACGCGGGGCGAGCGGCGCTACCGGCTTCTCGACGCGGTCGTCACGTTCCACCGGGACCTCCCGCGGCCGGGCGAGGTCGTTCGCTACGAGATCGAGATCGACCGCTTCGTGCGGCAGGGGAGCACGTATCTGTTCTTCTTCCGCTTCGAGGGATTCGTGGGAGACGTGCCGCTCCTCTCGATGACGGAAGGCTGCGCCGGATTCTTCTCGCAGGAACAGCTCGACGGCTCCTCGGGGATCGTCCTCACCGCCGAGGAGACGGCGCCCGAGCCGGGGAAGGCTCCGCGCGATGAGGCTCGCGGGCTTCCTCGCATGGAGGACGAGTCTCTCGACGACGAGGCGATCTCCGCCCTCAGGAGAGGACACCTCGAGCGGGCGTTCGGCGGCGAGTTCGCGGGCCTTCCGCTCCGCGAGCCCGCGGGGCTTCCGGGCGGGCGCATGAAGCTCATCGACCGCGTCCTCGCGATCGAGCCTCGCGGCGGGCGCTTCGGCCTGGGCCGGATCCACGCCGAGGCCGACGTGAACCCGGGCGACTGGTATCTCACGTGCCACTTCGTCGACGATCAGGTCATGCCCGGGACGCTCATGTACGAGTGCTGCCTGCACGCGCTGCGCGTGCTCCTCATGCGGCGAGGATGGGTGGCGGAGCGAGGCGAGGTCGGGTTCGAGCCGGTGCCGGGCGTTCCGGGTCGTCTCCGGTGCCGCGGGCAGGTGACTCCGGGGACTCGGAAGGTCCACTACGAGATCGACGTGAAGGAGATCGGCTACCGACCGGAGCCTTACGCGGTCGCGGACGCGCTCATGTTCGCGGACGGGAAGCGGATCGTGCGCATGACCGACATGTCGCTCCGGCTGGTCGGGCTCTCGCGGGAGAGGGTCGAGGAGATCTGGCGATGGCGGGAGCCGGGAGCGCGGCGGGCGGAGGGGCTCACGTTCTCGGATCAGGAGTGGGATCGGGAGGGGGTCGGCGGAGATCCGGAGCGCGGGGGCGCGGTACCACTCGTCCTCCACCCTAGCCCGCTGCCTCGACGGCAGTCGGATTCGGGGGCTTTCCAGGTAGCCCCACCGAACCCATCGCAACCTTCCTCTGCGCCTCCTCCTTTCTCTTCCGAACTCGACCCTAACACGGACGACCGACAGCCCACGAGGACCCTCTCGAGCAAGGCCGCCGTCTTCTCCCGCGAGAAGATCCTCGCCTTCGCGATCGGGAAGCCCTCCGAAGCCTTCGGCGAGCCGTACCGCGTGTTCGACGAGGAGCGCGTCATCGCGCGCCTCCCGGGTCCGCCGTACCAGTTCCTCGACCGGATCACGGACGTCTCGGGCGCCCGAGCGTGGAAGCTCGAGGCCGGCTCCTGGATCGAGGCGCAGTACGACGTCCCGGGAGACGCTTGGTATTTCCCCGCGAATCGCCAGGAGAGCATGCCCATGAGCGTCCTCCTGGAAGTCGCGCTCCAGCCGTGCGGGTGGCTCGCGGCTTACCTGGGCTCGGCGCTCGAGAGCGAGATCGACCTCTCGTTCCGGAACCTCGGCGGGAGAGCGGTCCAGCGCGAGGAGGTCTTCCCCGGCGCGGGCACGCTGACGACGCGAGCGCGCCTCACGAGCACCTCCGAGGCCGGCGGCATGATCGTCCAGAAGTACGACTTCCTCGTCTCGCGCGAGGGGCGGACGGTCTACGACGGGGAGACGTCCTTCGGCTTCTTCTCGAAGGCGGCGCTCGCGCAGCAGGTCGGCGTCCACGGCGCGCGCGAGCGGGTCCACGTGCCGAACGAGGCGGAGACGGCGCGCGGAGTCTCGTTCGCTCTCGCGGACGCGAGGCCGTTCGAGCCGGACGACGAGACGAGCGAGCGAGCGCCGGCGCTCGCGCTGCCGGGGCGGGCTTACAGGATGGTGGACGAGGTCGCGCTCCTCGTGGAAGACGGAGGACCGCGAGGCCTCGGCTTCGTGAGAGGAACGAAGGACGTGGACCCGGGCGCGTGGTTCTTCCGCGCACACTTCTTCCAGGACCCGGTCTGGCCCGGCTCGCTCGGGCTCGAGTCCTTCCTCCAGATCCTCAAGGCCTACGCCGTCTCCCGCTGGGGGAAGGAGCTCGAGAGCACGCACCGCTTCGAGCCGATCCTTCTGGGCTCGCCGCACGAGTGGACTTACCGGGGACAGATCCTTCCCTCGAACCGCCGCGTCACGGTCGAGGCGTGCGTCACCGAGAGAAAGGACGGCGAGCGGCCCGAGCTCCGGGCGAACGGATTCCTTTCGGTGGATGGCACGATCATCTACGAGATGACCGACTTCGGCCTGCGCCTCGTGCCCGCGAGAGAGGGAGCGCCTGCATGAGGTGGTCGCGCGTCTTCCTCGAGGCGATCGGCTACGACCTCCCGCCGAACGTCGTCACGTCGGCGGCGCTCGAGGACAGGCTCGCTCCGCTCTATGCGGCTCTCAGGATCCAGCCCGGCCAGCTCGAGGCGCTCACGGGGATCCGCGAGAGGCGGATCTGGAATCCGGGAACGCGCATGAGCGAGGGCGCGCTCCGCGCGGCGCGGCGAGCGCTCGACCTCTCCGGCGTCGCCGCGCGCGACCTGGGAGCCGTGATCTTCGGAGGAGTCTGCCGCGACAACCTGGAGCCCGCGACCGCGTGCGCGGTCGCGGCCGGCCTCGGGGTGCGCGGCGACGCCGTCGTCCAGGACATCTCGAACGCGTGCCTCGGAGTCCTCTCGGGATTGTGCACCGTCGCGAACATGATCGAGCTCGGGCAAGCGCGAGCGGGGATCGTCGTCTCCTGCGAGTCCTCGCGCGAGATCACCGACATCATGATCGCGCGCCTCCTCGAGACGAGGAACATGGAGGTCTGGAAGACCTCGCTCGCCACGCTCACGGGAGGCTCGGGAGCCGTCGCCGTCGTGCTCGCCGACTCCGAGCTCTCGCTCGCGCGCCACCGTCTCGCGGGAGGAGTCCTGCGCGCGGCTCCCGAGCACCACGGGATCTGCCGCTGGGGACCCGACACGGGCATCCCACCGAGCGCGCCCATGGTCATGGAGACGGACGCTCCGGCCGTCCTCACACACGGGGTCGCTCTCGGGAAGGAGACGTGGGCGGCTTTCCTCGGCGAGCTCTCCTGGAAGAAAGACCAGGTCGACAAGGTCGTGTGCCACCAGGTGACCGCGGGCCACCGCGCGGCGATCCTGAACGCCTTCTCCGTCCCGCTCGAGCGCGACTTCCCGACCTTCGAGTATCTCGGGAACATGGGAACGGTCTCTCTCCCGATCACGCTCGGGATCGCCGCCGAGCGAGGCTTCGTCGCGGCGGGCGATCGCGTGGGCCTGCTCGGCATCGGGAGCGGGCTCAACTGCCTCATGATGGGAGTCGAGTGGTAGCCGTGGCGTTCGATCGGGAAGAGATGCGCGCGCTCTATCCGTTCGAGAGCCGCTATCTCTCTCTCCCGGGAAGCTCGCCGATCCGGCTCCATTACCTGGACGAGGGGAGAGGCGAGCCGATCGTCTGCCTCCACGGGAATCCGACCTGGTCCTTCTATTACAGGAACCTCGTCCTCGCGCTGAGAGGGAGCCACCGGGTCGTCGTTCCCGATCACGTGGGCTGCGGCCTCTCGGACAAGCCGGGCGACCGGGACTACGAGTACGTCCTCGAGCGCCGCGTCTCCGATCTCGAGGCTCTCCTCGATCACCTCGCGCTTCGCGAGGTCACGCTCGTGCTCCACGACTGGGGCGGCATGATCGGCCTCGCCTGGGCGGCCCGGCACCCCGAGCGCGTGGCGCGGCTCGTGATCCTGAACACCGCGGGCTTCCGCCTCCCCGAGGCGAAGCCTCTCCCGTGGACGCTCTGGGCGGTGAGGAACGTCCGGCCCTTCGGGTCGATCGCGGTGCGGGGATTCAATGCGTTCTCGGGGCTCGCGACGAGGATGGCGGTCATGCGCGTGCTCGACGAGAAGGTGCGCCGCGGCCTCACCGCGCCCTACGATTCCTGGAAGAACCGGATCGCGACGCTGCGCTTCGTGCAGGATATCCCGCTCGGTCCCGGCGACCGGAGCTGGGAGGCCGTCCTCGCCACGGAGAGCGGGCTCGAGCGCCTCCGGGACCGGCCCATGATCGTCTGCTGGGGAGAGAAGGACTTCGTCTTCGACGACCACTTCCTGGAGGAGTGGCGGCACCGCTTTCCGGAAGCGGAAGTCCACGTCTTTCCCGATGCCGGTCACTACGTGCTCGAGGACGCGCACGAGCGCGTGATCCCGCTCGTCTCGGACTTCCTCGCGCGCCACCCGCTCAGGACCGCTGCGGCGAGAGACGGCGTCCTTTGAGCGAGTCCGTCTTCGCGCGGGCCGTCGCCGAGACCGCCGCGAGCCAGGCGAGCGTGAACATCGCGTCTCACTTGCCCGCGATGGCGCGCCGCTCTCCCACGAAGCGAGCGGTCGTCTTCCCCGCCGGGCGCGACGGCGAAGGCCGCGTCGCTTACACGCACCTGACCTTCCGTCAGCTCGACGACGAGAGCGACCGCTACGCGCACGGATTCGAGCGGATCGGGATCCGGCGTGGGACGCGCACGGTCCTCATGGTGAGGCCGAGCCTGGAGTTCTTCGCGCTCACGTTCGCGCTGTTCAAGGTCGGCGCGACGGTCGTGCTCATCGATCCCGGCATGGGGCGGAGGAACGTCCTCTCGTGCCTCGAGGAGACGAAGCCCGAGGCGCTCGTCGCGGTGCCTCTCGCTCACGCGGCGCGGACGGTCTTCCGCGCGCTCAGGAGCGTCAGGGTCCGCGTGACCGTGGGCAGGCGCTGGTTCTGGGGCGGCCACAGGCTCCGCGATATCCGCGACGACTCGGGTCCTTACACGATGGCCCCCACGCGGCCGGACGAGCCCGCCGCGATCCTGTTCACGACGGGGAGCACGGGCCCTCCCAAGGGCGTCGTCTACGAGCACGCAGTCTTCGATGCGCAGGTCCGCTTCCTGAGAGCGCAGTACGGGATCGCGCCCGACGAGATCGACCTCCCGACCTTCCCGCTGTTCGCGCTGTTCGACGCGGCGCTCGGCATGACGGCGGTGATCCCCGACATGGATCCGACGCGCCCCGCTCTCGTGGACCCGAGGAAGATCGTGGAAGCGATCCAGGACCATGGCGTGACGCACATGTTCGGCTCGCCCGCTCTCCTCGATCGCCTGAGCCGGTTGGGCGCCTCGCAGAAGCTCAAGCTGCCGTCGTTGCGCCGCGTGATCTCCGCCGGAGCGCCCATGCCTCCCTCGACTCTCGAGCGCATGCAGGGCCTCCTCCCGTCGGGGGCCGAAGTCCACACGCCCTACGGCGCGACCGAAGCTCTCCCGGTGACCTCGATCGGCAGCCGCGAAGTCCTCGAGGACACGCGCGCCGAGACCGAGCGCGGAGAGGGGACGTGCGTCGGCGCTCCCGTCGGCGACATCGAGGTCCGGATCCTGAAGATCTCGGACGAGCCCATCCCTCTCTGGTCGGACGAGCTCGTCTCGCCTCGAGGAGAGATCGGCGAGATCGCGGTCAAGGGCTCCGTCGTCACGAGGAGCTACGACGCGCGTCCGGATGCGAACGCGCTCGCGAAGATCCAGGACGGCACCGCGATCTGGCACCGCATGGGAGACGTGGGCCGCCAGGACGAGCGCGGCCGGCTCTGGTTCTGCGGTCGCAAGGCGCACCGCGTGGTCACCGCTTCCGGCACCCTGTTCACCGAGCCCTGCGAAGCGATCTTCAACACGCACCCGGGCGTCTACAGGAGCGCTCTCGTGGGAGTGGGGCCGCGCGGCTCGCAGAGGCCGGTGATCCTGGTCGAGCTCGAGAAGGATGCGAGAGTCGATCCCGGGAAGCTCCGGGACGAGCTCCTCGCCCTCGCGCGAGCGAACCCGGTCACGCGCTCGATCGAGACCTTCCTCGTGCACCCGGGCTTCCCCGTGGACATAAGGCACAACGCGAAGATCTTCCGGGAGAAGCTCGCGCCCTGGGCCGCGGAGCGGCTCTCGTGAAGGCCCTCGTCACGGGAGGCGGCGGCTTCCTCGGGAAAGCGATCGTCCTCGCCCTCCTCGGGCGCGGCGACTCGGTGCGGAGCTTCGCGCGCGGCGACTATCCCGAGCTCGTCTCCCTGGGAGCCGACGTCGTGCGCGGAGACATCGAGGACGCCGCCTCCGTGCGCGCCGCTTGCCGCGGAGTCGAGGTCGTCTTCCACGTCGCGGCGAAGGCCGGGATCTGGGGGAAGCGCGAGGAGTTCTACGGCCCGAACGTCCGCGGCACCGAGAACGTTCTCGCCGCGTGCTCGAGCGAGGGCGTCTCGAGGCTCGTGTTCACGAGCTCGCCGAGCGTCGTGTTCTCGGGCAAGGACATCGAGGGAGCCGACGAGAGCTTGCCTTACCCCGGGAGCTACCACTCCTTCTACGCGGAGACGAAGGCCCTCTCGGAGAAGCTCGTCCTCGCCGCGAACGGAGAGCGGCTCGCGACCGTCGCGTTGCGGCCTCATTTGATCTGGGGCCCTGGCGACAACCACCTCGTGCCGCGGATCGTCGCGCGCGCGCGCGCGGGAGTGCTCCGGCGGATCGGGCGAGGCGACAACAAGGTGGACACGATCTACGTGGACAACGCCGTCTCGGCGCACCTCCTCGCGGCGGATCGGCTCGCGCCGGGGTCGAAGGTCGCGGGCAATGCCTACTTCCTGTCGAACGGAGAGCCGCGGCCTCTCTGGGAGATGATCGACCGGATCCTCGCGGCGGCAGGCGTGCCCCCCGTCGAGCGTTCGGTCTCGCACGGCATGGCGCGCCTCGCGGGAGCCACGTTCGAGCTCACGCACAAGCTCCTCGGGCTCGCGGGTGAGCCGCGCATGACGCGCTTCCTCGCGGACGAGCTCGCGACGTCTCACTGGTTCGACATATCCGCGGCGCGAAGAGACCTCGATTACAAGCCGGCCGTCTCGATCGACGAGGGCCTCGTGCGGCTCGAGGCGTCTCTCCGAGGAAGCGCCGCCATGCGAGCGCCCTCGCCGGCGGCCTGACCGAAGAACGCCGCGAGGGCGCGAAGCCACGGAGCGACTCGTCGCGAGTCTCCGGCTCGCCTCGGCGCCGTCGCGAAAGGCTCGAGCTTCAGGAGACGGGCGTGAAGTGAGGGAAGTGCTCCTTCGCCTCGGCGAGGGAGCCGAGCGTCGCGAAGTCCGAGACCTTGCCCATCGCCTCCCAGATCTTCGCTACGGCCGGAACCTCGTGAGCCTTCTGCGCGGCGTCGTTCGAGCACCACTCGAAGACCTCGATGAGCGTCCCGTCCTCCGACCGGACCAGGATCGACGGCCGCTCGGTCACGAGCTCCATCTCGCGGAGCGTGGGCATGTGCCGGGCGACGATCGCCTCGAGCTCCTTCGCCTTGCCCGCGTGCGGCCGGTAGATCGCGAAGACGACCTCCGGTCCGGCGTGCCGGGTCTTCTCGTCCTTCTCGTGCCGTGCGCCCATGGGTCACTCTCCTTCGGGTGAGGTCTCGAACCAGCGCAGCCAGTCGCCCCCGACCTTCGTGAGCCTGGCCGCCTGGAGGACGTAGTTCCGCTGGCGTCCCGACGCCTCGACCGTCACGAGCCCCGCATCCTCGAGGACGCGGAGGTGGCGCGTCGTCGTCGGCCAGCTGCAGTGGAAGCGGGCGGCGATCTCGCCCGCGGTCATCCGGCCCCCGCGGAACCGGAGGACGATGAGGATGTGGCGGCGGGTCTCGTGGGCGAGCGCGGCGAAGACCGCCTGGAGGTCCTCGAGCTCGCGCTCGCCTTTCGAGGGCGTGCGGCCGCGCTCGCCCTTCCCCGTCGCCCTCGTCGTCGCCGTGCTCTCTCTCCGGGCGAGTATTTAGCACGAAAGCTAACAAATCTACAAGAACAATTTAGCTTTTGTGCTAAGCAACGACCGTCCCGGGAGATCGCGTCAGGGGGAGGGGAGGTTGTCGTTCCAGCGGACGCTCTCGCGCCGCTCGGAGTCGAGCGTGAGCTCCTCTCGCAGGAGGTTCATGAGCCTCTCGGTGCAGAGCTCGAGGAACTCCTCCTGGGAGACGGTCGAGCGGACCTTGTAGGCCCTCATGACGTTCGACACGGGATCGAAGTGCTCGTGCTTCGAGCCCTTGGCCTGGCGCTGGACGGCCTTCTCCCGAGGAGCGCTCGCGAGAGGAGCCGGAGCCTCGAGCGCGGCGAGCTCGATCGAGGGCGCCGGCTCCTCGCGGTGAGCCGGCTCGGCCATGATCGGGTGCCGCGAGCGAGCGCGGGAGAGGAAGCGAGCCTCGACCGAGCGCGCCACGTCTTCCATGACCGCGCCCGACGCTCCCCCGCCGAGGGAGCGCGGCGAGGACACAGGTGTCGCGGCACCGAGCTGGGCCACGTGCGTCGCCTCGTGCACGAGGAGGCCGAGCCCTTCGGGCGAGCTCAGGTCGAGCGAGCCCGGGACGTAGATGTCGCTGCCGACGGTGAACGCGTCGGCCTCGGTCGCCTTCGCCAGATTGGACGCGAGCGGGCCCTGGTGGATCCGCACCTCGCCCAGCTCGTGGCCGAGGATCCGCTCGAGCCGGTACTTCGTCGAGATGTCGAGGGAGATCCCGGGCTCCTTTCCCTCGCGCGCGAGGATCCGCTCGTAGATCCGGCCGAGCTCCTCGTCCTCGTCGTCGAAGCGAGAAGACCCGCGGCGCTTCCGGGCGAGCTTCGTCGCGAGGGTGTCCATGAGAGGGAGGCCGACGCCGCCCCAGCTCATCTTCCAGCGGCCCCAGCCGACCTCGATGCCGCCCCAGGCGATGTTGAACAGGTCGGCGACGAAGCCCGCCGGCTTCACGACCGGCACGAACGTCCCGACCACCGAGACGAGGTCCGCGAGGATGTTGGGACCGTAGTAGAGGTTCGCGATGAGGTCCGCTTTCCCGTCGTTCCGCTCGAGGTCCTCCTTGATCTCGTGGTCCTTCGTGCGCTCGGCGAGGGTCCGGGGGCCCCTCGTCCACGACCAGACGTCGGCGAGGAAGGCGAGGCGCGTCGCCCACGGCCCCAGGAACTCGAAGACTCTCCCGGCGAGCGTCTTGAACTTCCCCCCGATCGTCTTCAGGCTCTCGAGCCAGCCTCCCGCGCGGCTTCCGAGCGTCTGGAACATCTCCTTCGCCGGAGCGAGAAGGCTCTCGACGAACTTCACGGCGTTCCGGATCCAGGGCTGCTCCGCGTGCTCGAGGGTCTCGGCGAGGCCCGAGATCGCGCCCTCGACTTTCCCGAAGAGGTCCTTCGCGAAGCCCGCGACCTTGGAGATCATGCGCGTGACGAAGCTCGGCGCGTCGGAGGCCGCCTGCTCGAGCTTCTGGACGGACCGGAGCGCGCGGCCGGCGATCCCGCGGCCGCCGCCTTTCATGACGTCTCCCACGGTCCGACCGTCCCACGCGGCGTTCTCCGCCTCGTGGAGGAGGTTCCCGTACTTCTTCTCCGTCAGGTGCTCGAGGATGTTCTTCGCCGTCTCCTCGAAGGCCTTGAGGCTGTCCTTGCGGCCGAAGCAGTCCTTGAGGCGGTTCAGAAGAGCCCGGTCCCTGATCTCCTTCCCGTCGTGGATGCGAGCCGCGAACGTGCTCGCGTCCCAGCGAGAGACGGTCGCCCAGAACTCCATCTTGGACATCTTCATGAGCTCGGCGGTCGTTTGAGGTCGCGGGAAGCGCAAGCCCGGCGAGTCGGTCGCGAGACGCATCCGCTTGGCGGCTCGTGTGAGCGCCGCGAGGACCGCTCGCTGCTTCGAGTGCTTGTCCGCTTCCTCGCCGCCGGCCTGGCCCGCCTCCGAGAACGGGTCGTGAGAGTCGTGCGGCTTCTTCTCATCGGGATGCCCGGCGCGGAAGGCAGGGCCCTCGGGCGCGGGCTTCGGGACATCGAGCGCTCCCAGGTCGAGGGCGAGCTCCCAGCCCGGCATGACCGCTCCCTGGGGAGAGCGCGTGATCGACGGCTGCGCCGAGAGGACGTCGCGGAAGCGCGAGAAGACGCGCGGGTCGCTCACCTCGTCGCCGTCGAATGCCCAGCGCGAGAACAGGGGAGCGTCCCAGCGGGAGACGATCTCCCAGAACTGGTCGTTCGGCAGCGTGCAGAGAGCGCCGAGCGGGTCTCTCTCGATGTCCGGCGGCACGACGACGGTCTTCGAGCGCCGATCGGGCGGCCCGAAGCCGTTCGGGTCTCTCCGGACGATGCCCACGGGCGAGCGACGGATCCGCCCGCCGCTCTGCTGGACGACGTGCGTGAGCTCGTGAGCCAGGAGCGACTGGCCTCTCGCAGAAGACGTGTCGTACTCTCCCGCGCCGAAGAAGATGTCCGAGCCGACCGTGAAAGCACGAGCCTGGATCGAGCGGTTGAGCGCGTCGGCCCGCGCTCCCGTGTGGATCCTGACGGTCGAGAAATCGGCTCCGAACCTCTGCCCCAGCTCGCGGCGCACGTCGCCCGGGAGCTGCGACCCGCTCGCGCTGGCTTGCTCGAGGTCTCGCTGGAAGGCGTAGGAGGCGGCGTCGGAGTCGCCGGACCCGCTCGCGCCCTGCTCGCGCGAGGCTTCGAGGCGCGGCCCGTCCTCGCCCAGACCCCGGCCGAGGAGAGCCTCGTAGACCTTCCGCTCGTTCCTCTCCGCCTCGGCCTCGTAGCGGTCGGCTCCGCCGAGGACGAACGGCTTCCGGGCGACGGCGCGGCGAGCGATCGCGCGCTCCGCGCTCGCGAGAGCCATCTCCCCCGGGGAGCCGTACCCCGCGGCCGCCGCGGCCGGCGCCGCGACGCCGGCGTGGTAGACGAGGACGGTCCCGACGAGCGTCGTACGGTCCAGAAGGACGCCGTCCGCGGGCTTGACCGAGACCGCGATCGGCGCGCTCTCCGCCGCCGCCGGGTCGAGCGTCGCGCTCCCCGCGCGCCGGATCATGCCGCCCAGACGAGATGCCGAGGAAAGGGCCTTGCGACGGATGGGAGCGAACGACGGACGCGCGGCGGTGGCCTCCGCTCGCTGGACGGCTCGCGGGCTCCACGACCCGACGCTCGATGGGCTCCTCGCGATCGTGCTCGCGCGCGCGACTCCGCCCCGCTCGGGCGAGAGCGCGACCGCGCCCCGGCTCTGCTGGACGACGTGCGTGAGCTCGTGCCCGAGGAGCGCCTGGCCCGCCGCGGCTTCGGTGTCGTACTCGCCGGGCCGGAAGAAGATGTCGTTCCCGCGCGTGAAGGCGACGGCCTGGATCTGCGCCGGGAGCGCGCTCCCGTAGTGAACGCGCACCTGGGAGAAGTCGGCGCCGAAGGCGCGCTCCATGCGCTGGCGGGTCTCGGGCGGGAGGGCCGTGCCGCTCGCGGACGCTCGCGCGACGTCTTCCTGGAAAGCGCGCGTGGCGGCGACCTCGTCCCCGCCGCGGCGCTGAACCGCTTCGCCGCCCGCGCTCGATGCCGCGAGGCGCGGCGTTCCGTCCTCGCCGAGCGCCCGGCCGCTCGCGAGGATGTCGAGGACCTTGCGCTCGTTCTTCTCGGCCTCGGCCTCGAGGCGATCCGCGGCTCCGATCACGAAGGTCGCCGCCCGCTGGATGCGTTGCGCGGCGGCGCGCTGCGCGAGGAGCGTCATGGGACCGGCGGGCGCGTATCCCTTCGGGCCCGCCGCCTTCCGGGAGACGGGATTCAGGGCGCGAGCCTTCTCGATCAGGACCTCGAGCTTGTCGATCTCGACGAAGGAGGTCGCGTCTTCGTCACCCGGCATGCCGTTCTCTTCTCGAGGGCCCGATCGCGGCGGCGCGAGGGCGCGCTCCCCTTGTGCGAAGCGGAATCATAGCACGGGAAGGTAGGCCAATCTCGCGCCATAAGCCCCTCGAAAAAGGAGGGTTGTGCCGTCAGTGCCGGCTCTCGAGGAACGCTCTCAGCGCCTCGCGATCGGGAGCGCTCCGGAGCCTCGAGCGGATCGCGGCGAGCCGGGTCTTTCCCGCGTCGCTCAGGTTGAATTCGGCGTGGCTCGCGAAGACGAAGTAAGGGAGCTCGAGCGCGTTGACCGCGTGGAGGTCGTTCGCCGACGCGGCGTTCTCGAGGACGGCGGCCTCGACCTCGGCCGGGGTGTAAGCGGCGCGGATCGCTTCCTTCAAGAACTGGAAGACGGTCGGGTCCGCGAGGTTCATGGCCACGTCTCCCAGGAAGCGACGCTTCTCGTCGGCATCGAAGAAGCGCAGGAGAGCGCGGGCCAGCTCGAACGCCGCCCCGGCGTCGTCCGGGAGCGCGACCTGCGAGCGGAGCGGTGTCAGGTAATACGCGAGGAACGCGAGCGCGGCCTGCCTCTTCGCCGGGTCCTTCCCGAGACTCTCGAGGAGCCCCTTCCGCGCCTTCGGCTCGAGAGCGAGAGCGTCGCGGTTCGCTGCACGGAGGAGCGCGAGCGCGTCCTCGAACGAGAGCGTGGGCCGCGGGGTCGTGTGCTTCGCACGGAGAGCGTCGGCCGGGTTCCTCGCGCTGCCGAGAGCGCCCGCTCGCTTTCTCGGAGGCTTGGGCGCATCTTCCGTCATCGGGCTCGCTCTGCTCCCAGGGTCGCCGAGCTCTACTTCGGACGATAGTACGTGTGACTCTCGACGGACTTATCGACCTCGTAGTGCGAGGGCTTCCGGGAAGGTGACGTTTCTTCTTCCTCGACGAGGACCATCGCCGGCCCCGCGGACTGGTGAGCGGGCGCGGGAGGAGACGCTGGGGAAAACTCCTCCGCCGACGGTATGAGTGACCCGGTGGCTTCCGCCGCGCTCGGGGCGGTCTCGCTCATCGACGACGGATCACCCCCCGTCATGCCTAGCCAGCTGCGAAGGTAGCTCCACAACTCGTATTTCCCCTCCTTGAGCGAGGGGTGCGCTGCACTCAGGGCCGAGTCGTCGAACAGCAACAAGCACCTGCGCGCCCTCTCGAGCCACCAAAGCGAACTCATGGTGCTCGGGCCGTTCAATATGGCCTTTGCGGTGGCGATTGCCGTGAACGGCCCGCCAGGCGTGTCTCGCCCGGCGTCGAGCGCGATGAGACCGAGCTTGGCCGCGGAGTCCATCTTCCAGCCCGTCACGTCCTCCCCGACGCGCACGTGAAAGTTGTCGAGCGTCGATCCGAGCTCTCGGGCACGCTTGCCGTACTGGACGGCTTCCTCCCACCCGGTGGCGTCGGCCGCTTGGTCGCCCGCCTGGATGGCCTTCTTGTC
>JACQDU010000212.1 GCA_016200955.1 bacterium | reverse complement strand
TCGCGTCTTCGCGTTCCCGACACCGCGCCGAGCGTTCATGGTCGCGAGTCGCAACCATGCTGGATTACGCCCTGTTACATAGACCCCGAGCAACGGTCGGGCGTGTGCGATCGCGTCCACCCTTGTCCGCACACGGAGCCTCCGCGCCACCGTGCTCGCTGGTGCCGACCGATGTCCAGCATCTCTTTCCGAGCAGGCTCGCGGGCATGCAGGCAGCGTAAAAATGCCGGGAGCGCCTTCTCTAGTTGACCGCTCCCGGGCGCCCCGCTATCCTGCGACTCGTCTCGCGGCCCTCGCGCGAGCCCGGGGGCGGCGGAGGGCTCGAGGCTCGCGGAGAAGGCGGCCGCATCGGTGTCACTAGACGAAGAACCCGACAGCGAGATGCAGAACAACATCCTCGATGTCCGCAAGGCCATCGAGAAGAGCACCTCCAAGGTCTCGCTGCGTGACCTCGAGAAGAAGGGCTTCCGGAAGGTCAAGGTCCTTCGCGCCGGCGACATCAACCAGCTCATCTTCAAGGCCGTCCAGACCGTGCTCGCGAAGCAGGCCCCCGGCATGGGAGAGGCCGAGCGCGCCCAGGTCCTCGCCGAGGCGAAGGCCGAGTACGAGAAGAACGTCAAGCAGCTCCAGCAAGCGCAGCAGGCCCTCGACAAGGTCGAGCAGGAAAAGGAAGCCGTCGACGCCAAGGCCCGCGAGGTCGAGGAGGCCAAGAAGCGCCTCGAGCAGAAGGTCGCCGAGCTCAACACCCAGCTCAGCGCCGAGAAGCGCAAGATGGAGGCCGACAAGGCCGCCTTCGCCGAGGAGAAGAAGCAGCTCGACCGCGAGAAGCAGAACCTGTTCGAGAAGGGCATGGACGCGGTCAAGGGCTCGCAGCAGCAGGTGGCGCAGGCCGAGCAGCGCGCCGTCTCGCTGCAAGCGCGCGTCCGGGAGCTCGAGGCCGAGGTCGAGCGCGTCAAGTCCGAGCCGAAGAGCGACCCGGAAGAGATCGCCTCCATGAGGGCGGAGATGGAGGTCGCCAAGGAGAAAGCCGCCGCCCAGTCTGCCCAGGCGATCGAGGCGTTCGGCGCGGTCATGAACGCGATCGGGCAGATGAAGGCCCAGCCCGTCGCCGCCGGCGTCGGTGGCGACTGGGACAAGCGCATGAAGGCCTTCGAGCTCAACCTGGGAGACCAGCTCAGGAAGTTCGCGGGAGCGGCCCAGAGGGGCGGCTGGGACGAGGGGAGCACCGTCGACCTCGCTGCGCTCATGGCGCGCCAGACCGCGGACGACGTGAAGCTCGAGACGAACATCAAGGACGTGGGCGTCAAGCAGCAGACCGCCGCCGGCGTCAAGGACAAGCTGTCCAGGCTCAAGAACATGAGAGGGGGCGGAGGGTCGAGCCCCGCGCCGTAACGCCCCGCGCCGCACCCGGGCGCGACGACGCGCTCAGGCGAAGCGGAACGCCGGAGCACCCGTGGGTTCGGCCGCCTCCCCGGTCTGGTGACAATAGAGCTTCACTCGAGGGGTTTCCCCGATGTAAATTCTCCGGCCTGCGTGCGGCCGGACTGCACACGCTCCGGGGCGGTTGTGCTAGATTCCCGCACGGTCGCCGCGACCCGTCACCGGTTTTCCCGAAGGCAGGACCTGAATCTCGAGCTCGAAAGGGCTCCCCGAGGAGAAAGAGTTCGCTCATGAGCGAGAAGCCCAGCATCAGTCCCGGCGGCGGAGCGTCGCCGCGCCCGGCACCCGCCATCGCCGGTCAACCTCGCCTTCGTCCGGGAAAGGGCTTGGACGTAGGCACGGCGAACCTCCTGTCCGCGGTGCAGGACTACGAGGGGAACGTCATCATCAAGGTCCAGCGGAACGCGTTCATCGACATCGAGCAGAACGACTTCACGCGCAACATGCTCACGAAGATGGACGTGCAGTACGTGATCCTGAACAACAAGATGGTCGTGATCGGCGACCCAGCCTTCGACCTCGCGAACATCTACAACCGCGAGACCCGCCGCCCCATGCAGGACGGCATGATCTCCCCGAAGGAGAAGGAA
This sequence comes from bacterium, assembly GCA_016200955.1. Classification (GTDB taxonomy): domain Bacteria; phylum Planctomycetota; class J058; order J058; family JACQDU01; genus JACQDU01. The sequence continues at coordinate 2,231 of JACQDU010000212.1, read as the reverse complement.
GACGCGATCCCGATCGAGAAGCTCCTCATCGACCGACTCCTCGGTCCGCCCCAGGTCGCGAAGGAGGTCTGCTACTTCTCGATCCCGGCGAACCCGATCGACGCGCAGATGGACTCGATCTGGCACAAGGGCGTCTACGCGGGAATCCTGACGCAGCTCGGCTACACGCCCAAGGACATCATCGAAGGCCACTGCGTGGTCTTCGCCGAGCTCGACGAGGACGACTTCACCGGGATCGGGATCTCCTGCGGCGGCGGAATGTTCAACGTGTGCGTCGCCTACAAGACGATGCCCGCGCTCTCGTTCTCGACGACGCGCGGCGGCGACTGGATCGACCGCAACGTCGCCCGCGTGCTCGGCCTCAAGGCCTCCCGCGCGACGGCGATCAAGGAGAAGGGCATCGACCTCCGGAACCCGCGCACGAACGAGGAGCGGGCGATCGACGTCTATTACCGCGAGCTCATCCGTTACACGCTGAACGAGATCAAGAAGCGCTTCGAGTCGGCGTCGGACGTCCCGGCCTTCCCGGACCCGGTCGACATCGTCCTCGCCGGCGGAACCTCGAGGATCGGCGGGTTCATCGACGTGGTGAAGGACGAGTTCGCGAAGATCAAGTTCCCGATCGCCATCAAGGAGATCCGGCGAGCCGAGGACGCCTTCACGAGCGTCGCCCGCGGCGCTCTCGTCGCGGCGGCCGCCGACCCGGAGAACCCCGAGGACTGATCGTCTCTCGGGACGATCGCTCAGAGCAAGAAGGCCCGCGAGAGCGGGCCTCTTGCTTTCCTTGCTCAGGTGAGCATCTTCCCGAGCCCGGCCGCGTCTCGCGCCTGGTCGATGGTCGCGCGGGCGAGGGTCCGACCAGGTTCTCGACGTAGTCCTTTCGCATCTGCGTCTTCTCGGCATCGCTCGCGAAGAGAGTGTAGAGCGCGAAGACGTTGTCCGTGTCGGGGTCGAGCGGCTCCTTCGTGTAGTCCTTGGAGTCGGTCACGATGCTCCCGACGACCTTCTTGAGCTTCTTTCCTCGAGCGAAGATCGGGATCGTGTTCCCGTAAGACTTCGACATCTTCTGGCCGTCGAGGCCCGGCACCTTCGCCGTCGCGTTCAGGCGGTACTCGGGCCGGACGAACACATCTCTTCCGAAGGCTGCGTTGAAGGACTGCGCCATGTCCTGCGCCATCTCGACGTGCTGGGCCTGGTCCTGGCCCACGGGGACCAGGTTCGACCTGTAGATGAGGATATCGGCCGCCATGAGGACGGGGTAAGTGAAGAGCCCGACCGAGGGAGTGATCCCCTTCGCGATCTTGTCCTTGTAGGAGACGGCCCGCTCGAGGAGGCCCATGCCCGTCACGCACGAGAGCAGCCAGGCGAGCTCGGTGACCTCGGGCACGTCGGACTGACGGAAGAAGATCGCCTTCTTCGGGTCGAGCCCGAGCGCGAGGTAAGTCGCCGCCACGTCGAGCGTGAGCTCGCGGAGGCGAGGCGCTTCCTGGACGGTCGTGAGCGCGTGGTAATCGGCGATGAAGTAAAGGCCCTCGCCCTCGTGCTGGAGGCGGACGTGCTGCTCGATCGCGCCGAAGTAGTTGCCTAGGTGCAGCTCGCCCGATGGCTGGACGCCCGAGAGGATTCTCATGGCTCGTGCCCTTCTCACGGCGGCTCGCGGGCCGCTCGCCTGGGTCGAACGACATTCTACGACGCGGGCTCGCGGGCCGACTGTCAGCGAGCGCTCGGGCGGCGACGCGCAGCGACGGTTCGCGAGTCTCGATCTGGAACTTTCTGCGCCGTCGGATGTCGAACGCTAGCATCGAGCTGCGGAGAGAGCTCCCGCGATCATGCGGCTCCCGATCCACGGCGAGATCTACGAGACGCTCGACCGGGCGACGCCGTTCTTCGTCCTCTGGCTCACGTTCTTCACGCTCCTCACGATCGTGCGGATCGTGCGCCGCGCGAGAGGGAGCGCCCCGGCACCGCCGCGCGAGGGCATGATCGCGAGCGAGCTCCCCGGGCTCCCGCTCATGCTGCTCCACTCGGCGGGATTCGTGCTCTCGATCGTGCATCGAGATCCGATCTCGACGCTCCTGTTCCTCTGGTGGGGGCCGGGATACGTGTTCGTGGCGACCACGCTCCTCGTGCGCGCGCGGAGGAAGGCGCCGCCGATCGACTGGAAGCCGTTCGCTCGCGTCTCGTCGTGGGCCTGCAAGCTCTCTTACGTGATCTTCATGGCGTGCTACTTC